>DATFTU010000506.1:0-5040 GCA_035261565.1 Bacteroidia bacterium | reverse complement strand
TATAATTGTACTACCCACACAAGATGTATCTTGTACAGTTGTTAATGAAGTTGTAATTACATTCAATTGTCCAAAACCTAAATTGGCCGTTAAAAAACCAATTAATAATGCTATAATTGTTCTTATTGTTGTTTTTTTCATGGGTTGTTTTTTTTAATGAGTTTATCAATTGTTTTTTTTAAGTATGTATTTTCTGTTTTAAGCGAGTCTATGTACTCATAATAAATCTTTAGTTCGGCTGGAGAGTTTTGATTAATAACAAGTCCGTTTGCTTTTTTGTTGTTTTTTAGGTTGAAGATTAAATTTTCATGGAAGCCGATGACATCATGTAGTTGCACGCCAAGAATAGTCGCTATTTCTTCTAATTTCTTAATCGTTAAATCCGCATTTTTTAATTCTATCTTTGAGTATGCAGACTGTGTTATACCTAATTTTTCAGCAATATCTTCCTGCGTATAACCTTTAAGCTCTCTGATTTTCTTTAATGCGTGGCCGATATTCATTGTTAAAACAAATGTAGGGTGCGCACACCAGCTAAATAATTCCTTTGACAGACTATTGTATTCCTATTACGGAATAAAAACGAACTTTTTACAATTCTTCAAGAGCTTGTGTTGCAAAAACAACCACTTTATTAAGACTTAGTTCTTTTTATATTCGGCAATAGTAAATTAGAAACATTATGTTTATCGTCTTTTCGTATCCGTTGGAGCAGTGATAAAGTAAGGAGCTCAGAAAGCTCTTTGCAGAAGTAACCACTCCTGCGAATGCTAAACTCAGTTATCATGTTTACGTCATCACTAAAGGTAAAAAACACCAATAGCTTGCCTTGTTCACTTACTGTATCAATCAGATAAGCAATTAGTCTGTCGCCGGTTGCTGTTTGTGTTTGCCAAAATATGCGTAACGGAAACACACGAAATTTACCTGCAAGAACAAATACAGGGTTCTTTTTGCAAACCTGTAAATCTTCGACTACGATGTTCTGCCACTGTTTTAACGGATTTGCTGAAACTATCTTGGTGTAATTCATGTTTATTCTTTACGTAACATTTAGTTATCAATTACTGCTTATATTTTTGATTGATTGCGATACGCTCTTGTAAAACAAAACGTAACGATACGACCACGAACGGAAATAATTTTAATTACGGCTTTTTGTTGTAGTGATTGGACAGCATTATACCGCCTGCTTTTACCGATAAAACAAAATCCATTCTTGCCCACAAGCCTTTTACCAACTAAGTAATTAATTAATCTGATTTCAGGCAAGCTCAAGTTTGCCCTGATTAATTTCTGCTTCATGCTTTTTTATAATTACTACGTCAAACAGTCAATATTCTTTCTACAAAGTGTAATCTAATCCAGGCACTTTTTGTATAGTCTATAATGAAGTGTTTATACATAATGCTATTTTTCTTAGTTGGTTGTAACAATACACCAACCAAGACATCTAATGAAGTCCATACACAAACGGAAATCAAAAAGGAAGAACAGGTAAAATCCTTTAATAATCCTGCATTGTATTATAGTACAGGTACAGATTTTATAAGTTTTCTTGCCATGTTACAGGTAACACAGCCCGATGACTACGATACGCTACTGTACTATACTTCTACCATCAGTAAATCAAAGTATTCAAAAGAAGTCATTTACAAATGGTTTAAAATAACCAATCTAAACTTCAACAAAAAGCTGAAAGCAATCAGGAAGCTAAATTATAGCACCTACATTTTAAACTATTTGAGTTCAATTAATGCAACAAAAACTCTAAGAACATTTACCGTAACGATTGAACAGGATAAATGCAAACTATTAATTGAAAAATAACTTATGGTTTTTGCAACACAGAAAAAATATAAATACCAAGCAACAAGCAAACACAACATACTTGTAAAAGAGGTGTTGTCAGGCAATCGCCAGTCTGCAAATGACTTATATGCAATCTTGCTCGTTTTCGTAAAATCCATTATTCATAACAAAGCATACAAAATGGGGTACGAAGAAAAATTAATCATTGCACACGACCTCGTAAGTTTTGTTTTTGAAAAATTGTATTTGTATGACGAAAATAAATCAAATCTTTTTGGTTGGTCTGGCAGAATAGCGACAAATAAGTTAATAGATATTCACAGAAAAAATAAAAAAACAATTTCGTTTAATCTAAATGATAACGAAGACATTTTAATTTCATTAACAGAAATTACTACTCCGGAAACCATCCTTATAAACAATGAGAAACTGAGCCAGTTGGAATTAATAATGGCAAAACTACCTAAAGAAAAACGAAGTTTATTGGCAGGTTATTTAGATGGAAAAACTATGCAAGAGCTCTCCCTATTGTTTGGCAAAAATGCCGGAGCACTTACAACAGAACTCTATCGTATAAAAAAAACAATAAAGCTCCAATTCATTCAATAAAAGTGGACAATCCTTGATTTTAGCCATAATTTGGCAGGATTTTACCTTGCCCAAGTTCTCGTTTAAGAAAAAAGTAGATAATCCCTGAAATTACACGTTATATAAAGGATTTAGGCTTGTTTGAAGGATATTGCATGTGCATACAGTTATTTTCCAACCAATTTTAAATCTGAAAAATTCAACCAAGTATATGAATAAAATTACTTGGTTCTATTTATTAATATGTTCCAAAACTTACCTAATGAAAATTTAATAACTCGCTTTGTGCTATTTGAAAAAGCACCAACAAATAAAACACTTTATGTTTATGCGTACCCCAACCATCGTATCAAACATCCTATGAAATCAATATTTAAGCAACGGGATGAAGGATTTGTAATTGCAAATACTTATAACCTTACCGCAATAGATTTTCAAGAGTGTGCTTATTTAATTAAAAAGGAAGAAAAAATACCACGGGTATTAAAAAGTTTAATTAAGTTAGTAATTATTGGCAAGGTAAAGCATATTTATGTTCGCAATATAAAATTGCTAAGCACAAAAAGTATGGTTCTACTTCATTATTATTTAAAATTGCTTTCATTATATAAAGTTTCATTATATGATAAAAATGGGCTAGTAAATTTAAACCATGTTAATTACTTAAGTTTATCTGAGGGAGATGATATGGAATACATAATAAAAATGTTCGATGAACAAGTGAAGTATCATATTAAATGGATGGATACAAATTAATTTGTTTATAAATTTAAATAAGCATTTTCAATCTCTTCATTTTGCAATCCAATATACCTACGAGTAACCGCTGTACTTGAGTGCTTGAAGATTTGACTTAACAATACTAATGCAGATTCACTTTTATTGTTAACCTCATAAACCCTCTTGCCAAATGTTTTCCGAAGTGTGTGGCTACTTCCATTTTTAACTTTTACATTATGTTCTGCGAAAATTGTATGCAACTTTCTGTTTACATATTGTAAGGTTAGTTTGCTCCCCTGACGATTTATAAAAACAAAATCAGTATCAGCATTTATCTTCTCGTAGTTTTTTAATTTTGAATAAACATACATTATTAATTCGCATAGTGCTGGGTTTAAAGTAACATTCCTAACCTTCGCTGTTTTCTTCTCTTGGATTAGCAAAGTTTCAGCTTCTATTAAATCTTCCCAAGTAATAGATAAAATATCACTAATTCTCAATCCGCAATAACAACCTAATGCAATAAGGAGAGAGAACAAATATTCTTTATCGCGTTTTAGTTCTTCAACTAAAGAAAGAAAATCTTTCCACTCCATCCCACTGCACTCAGTCATTTTATTTTTCTTTTTAACCATAATTGATGTTTTAGTTTATAATATATACTACGATAGCTTTTGAGGTTTCTTACACTTTTAGAAACAATTATTTCATTTTTATTTATTTAACAGGGAGATGCAAACTGTTTTAAAGAATTTTTATTTCACTTCTATACAAAGCGAAATAATAGTTTCACTTTTAATTTATTAGAAACAAAAAATCCCCTTTTAGAAGGGAGGACAGCTTAATACTACTTATTTCTCTTACAAGATGCCTAACATATCATAGTTTGCACCAGCTGTAGTTATGATGGACGAAACAAAAGAGTTTGGGTATGGATGGCCTGTAAAATAGAAATAGCTTTTGCTACATTCTACATACAAAACTTCAGTTGGCATAGATGCCGTGCAATGTGTTTTTTCTATTGAGTGTATGTGCCAACAATTTTTTCCTTCTTTATATTCTTCAATGAATTTAGGGTCATTCGAAAAATATGAAATCGGTTTGTTTGGAAAGAAAAACACCTCAGATTTTACTTCTTCTTCGTATATACACTTGATGGAGCTTAGTGCGTTTATATGCTCGTCAGCAACTGTATACAGAGTATGCGCCAAATTTATTTGCTCTTTTGTTTGTGCCGATATATGTATCGAACAAAGGCCTTCGATGTTCTCCTGTGCAAAATACCGAAGCAAAATAAAACCAGTAAATTTTTCTGATATGTTTATAATAGCCATCAGTGAACTATACAATTTTACCTGCAATTATATTACAGCAGTATCAGTAAAATCCACTTGACAGATTCCCAGTGATTCATCATCTGGTGATACCGGATGTCTGTAGATGAATGTTTTTATTTATAATGATATACGAAAAATCCACCCGAATTTGAGGGAAGAGAATATTTGAACTGTAGTGTGACAGACATGACGCGGGACTCCAGCTCAGGGCTCCGAAAGGCAATGCTGTTTTTTTATATTGATATACGATTTTTCTATATCAATTTCCGGGAACAATTATTTTAGTTTAAAGTTAAAGCCAAGAATTATCTTCCTGAAGACCGGGCTTTGGCCAGCCGGTTAAAAAACACCTTTTTCAATAATATTGATTTACGATAGTTCCATGTAGTATTGAGGGAATAACCTATAAACCTTATTTAATAGGCTATTTAGGCACTCAAAATAATACCTCTGTATTACCGTATCAAATTTTAAGGCTCTAAAAAAGTGAGAAATTTTCGCATAATGAGGTCTCGCGAAATTTTTTTTTCCAAAATTTTTATCGCATAAATATTGAAGCTATATTATTTATAATAATTAGCCT
>DATFTU010000505.1:0-3385 GCA_035261565.1 Bacteroidia bacterium | reverse complement strand
CAGGCCTTAGGTGCTGATTATGATAACGAAACGTTAGATAACCAATTGCGTAATGCAAACGACTTGGGTGAGAAATGTTTAGAGAAAGATGGCCAGTTTATACAACGTACCGACCCAATTTTTCTGAAACCAGAAAATAATTACGGAAGAGCTCACTTTTTTGCTCCGCAAAAAAAATTATTTGGCAACTTTTACCCAACCTTTTGGTTTAATATATGTGTTATTTGGGGTATGAGTGTAATTATGATGATAACCTTATATTTTGATTTACTGAAAAAATTGCTGGATGGTTTAGAAAAAGTATTTTCTAAGCTTGGTAAAAAGAAAGCATAGTTCAAAAGAGAAATAATAAGTACTTATTATTTCTCTTTATTCATACTGGTCTTCTGGTTAACAGTTTTTATCGTCATTGGTTTACAAAAGTTTGCATAAAATCAGCCGGGGTGCTCCCTTAAATATTTTCATACAAGTTTATAGGTATTACCTGATTAAAGTAACATTGCCTTTTTTGAAAGATTGTTGGCCATTGTTACACTTGTAGGTTATATAGTAACCAAATACATCAGGGTTACAAGGTTTTCCGTTAAAATTACCATCCCAACCCTTGTTTATATCAAAGGTTTCAAAAACAATTTGCCCCCACCTATCGGCAATAACAAAATGAACATCAGTAACAAAATTACATCTTGCATATAATACATCATTGGCTCCATCCGAGTTTGGTGTAAAAGTATTGGGTACAAAAACAGTGTTTTCATTACAACCAGATGAAAGAACATAAATGGTTACATTGCTTACCGGAAATTTACATCCGCTCGGGTCTATATAAACAGCGGTATAGGTGGTAGTGTGATGAGGTGTTGCCACAGGATTTAAAATACTATCATTACTTAAATTATAATCGGGGTTCCAAATAATATACCCTCCGGTAAGTGATGTTGTTAACTGAGATGAGTTTCCATCAATAATAGTATCTGGCGATGCATACACCGTAAGTGCAGATGATGAATAAAAAGGTACTGTAATATTTGTATGCAGTGTAGATATGCAACTATCGCCTAAACTATTTACCTGAGTTAAAGATAAGGTATAATGTGTAGTTGCTGTGGGGGTTGCAATGGGGTTAGAGATATAGCCGTTATTTAAATTTCCAGAAGGGGTCCACGTATAACTTACTCCACCGGTAGCATTTAATTGAACAGTTTTGCCACTACAAACCACCACCCCTCTTGAAATACTAATAGGACTAAAGCCCGCCAGTATAATTACTTTTTCGGTGCTATCAGGGCAATTATATTGGTTATTTACTAATAAACTTACTGTATATGTGGCTGGGTGCGTATAGGAATGTGTAGGATTTTGAACATAATCAAGCAAACTATCGCCAAAATTCCACTGCCATGAAGTTATATTTACATAGGATGAGTCTTTAAATGCCAATGTATTACCACAAACATTTACCGAATAATTAAAGGCTGCATGTGCTCTTGGGTAAATAACTATACTATCCGTAAGCATGTTGTTGCAGCTTCTTCCTGCGCCATCAACCTGATGAATAGTTACTGTATAAACAGTGGTGGCGGTTGGTGTTGCAATAGGGTTGCTAACGGTAGTACTATTTAGCCCTGCGCCAGGTTGCCAGCTATAGGTTAAACCACCACTGGCATTTAACTGCACGCTATTGCCTAAACAAAAAGCCGTATCGGGATAGGATTGTACAGGAATTATATTAAAATGTAAAACCTGCTTTGTACTATCATAACACCCATCATTGCTTTCGGTTACAAGCGTTACCGTATACGTACCTGGTTGGTAATTAATGGTTGTCGGAGTTTTAATGGTATCAGTCTGTCCATTACCAAAATTCCAATTATACTGCAGGGTACCACTGCTAATTGTTGATGTGTTTTGCCAGGCAGTGCTGTTTTTACATGAATCGAATAAAGGAACAAACGAGGCAGTTGGTTTTGGATAAACAGTAATGGTAATAAAACTTGTATCGCTTAAATTACAGGTTGTTGGGTTATATACTGCAAGCGAAGCTGTGTAAGTTCCGGCAGCTGTATAAGTTCTTACCGGGTTAACAACTGTACTAACCGTATCATTGTTTCCAAAATTCCATAAATAGCCCTGGTAATTAACACTTGCGTTAGAGAAATTTACTGTTAAAGGCGCACAGCCCATTACATTAGCATTAAAATTGGCAACAACCATGGGTATATGAAAATCTATTTTAAATGTGCCATTGTTACAATTAAAATTTTGGGTATTATGGTTAGGATGCCCCACTGTACCCGGCCACGCATTAGCAGGGTAAATCGGAAAGTCTTCGTGTACTGTAGAACTGCTATAACCTCCACAGCCGGCGCAAACCGATTGATAAATTATTCCTCGTTTATCAAAACGGCTTGTTCCACCATCAACATGCTCATGGCTTTGTGCGCCGCCCCAATATGAACCGAATAAAAGTGAGTCGCAGTTTTTGGATAAATTCATAATATAAAAATTATAGCCATCAGGGTCGTTGGTTTGTATGGCGTTGGCGGTTAAAGGCATATTAAATAGCCCGGGGCCATATATAATGTTTCCTCCCCAACCCGATAGGTAAATATTTTCGCAATAGTCGACTGCAAAAGCAGCCGGAGAAAGATTTATTAAGCCGTTACCATTACCAATTACCGTTGAATACATAATGGAAGTAAGGCTATTATTAAATTTTGTGATAAATTGTTTACTATTAGTATCAGAGTAAAGTGCATTTATAACTGGCATAGAGCCTAAAGACTGGCCATATACGTATATGTTTTGCTGTTTATCAAGCTGAATAAAATACGATTGATCATAATCACCAGTGCCAATATAAGTGGCTTCCAATAAAGAATCTCCGTTTGCATTTATTTTGGTAATATATCCATCGGCTTTTCCTCCTCCGTAACTTGTTTGATATACCCCTGCCGTAGTAGGAAAATCAGCACTGCGCGTACCTCCGGTAGTATATACTTCGTTATTTTTTCCTATCGATAGCGCATAACCCGCATCATTATTGCCGCCACCTATAAACGTGCTAAATACCAGCTGAGACAAAGTTGGGTTAAACTTAAAAACCACGGCATCCTGCATTCCACCTAAAGTACTGTCATAAGCATTTTTTACAGGAAAATTGGTTGAACGGGAAGAGCTGCAAACAACCGGATTACCAGCATTATCTAACTGGATTTCTCCCCGGTATTGATCTCCGTAATTATACTGAAGCGAATCTGCTTTCGATTCGGTAAGCGTGTATATATAACCCGTCGCTAAATAATTCAACGTATAGGTAGTAATTACATTTGTGTTTACCCCGTCATTACCGCTTCCGCCAATATATGTACTGGCCAAAAGCTGG
>DATFTU010000504.1:0-4655 GCA_035261565.1 Bacteroidia bacterium | reverse complement strand
TAGTAAACCTTTTACTGGGCATATTTATTTATTGGATGGTGCTTTTAGTGTGGGGTAAAGATACGCTGCCCGTAAAAAACGTAACCTATGGCATAAGTTGCGATTCGCTGGCTATGCAAATAGGTTTTAAAAACGGCGATAAAGTAATTAGTGTAGATGGCAAACCCGTTACAGATTTAAGCCGTTTAACCCTGGGCATTATTATGGATAAGGCTCAGTCGGTTGAGGTTGAGCGCAACGGCAAACCAATCAGTATTCCCATCACTAACGACCAGATAAGCCTTTTGCTAAAAGACCTGAAGCACTCCGATTTTATAGGCGTGCGCACACCGGCCGAAGTCGATTCAGTTATTAAAGGCTCACCTGCTGCGCAGGCTGGCTTGCAGCACGGCGATAAACTGCTTGCCATCAACAACATATCAACTCCTTTTTATGATGAGTTTCGGCACGAAATTCTTAAAAACACCGATAAAGCAGTTGATGTAACCTATTTGCGCAATAGCGATACCATCACCAAAAAAACCACGGTTAGTAAAGAAGGCACACTTGGTTTTTTTGCCGAGCATGCTAAGTTTATTAATATAAATCATATTGATTATGGTGTGGGCCAAAGCTTTGTACAGGGCATTAACGATGCGTACGAAACTATTGTTATGCAGGTTAAACAACTGGTAGTGGTTTTTACCATAAAAGATGCGCACAAGGGTTTGGGCGGTTTTTACACCATGTACAAAGCTCAGCCCGAAAAATGGAACTGGGAACAATTTTGGAAACGCACCGCCCTGTTTTCTTTGGTGCTTGCCTTTATGAATTTTTTACCCGTACCCATGTTAGATGGCGGTTACATTGTATTTATTTTAATTGAAATGATAAGCCGCCGCAAGGTGCCCGATAAAGTTTTGTATTACGCCAACTATGTGGGCTTAATAATTATTCTTGGTTTAATGGTTTACGCCAACACCGATTTTTTACGGCAGTAAAATGAAATCGTATCTCGTAAAGCTGCTTGTTTTTAGCCTGCTTATTTTTGTTGCCACGTTTTTGGCCGCGCAAAAATTTAATATACCGGTATATTATGTTATTTTGCTAAGCGTGTTTTTTACCGGCTATTCACTATTACTAAACAGCCAGCTGCAAAAAGCGTTAACCAATGTAAACAAAAACAAATTTACAAACACTTTTTTGGCACTAACCGCTTTAAAAATGTTTAGCTCATTATTTATTTTATTGTTTGGCCTTTATATTATTAAAGAAAACCGTTTAGCCATAGGCATTTGCACCATGGCTTACTACATGCTATACACCGCAATTGAGGTACAGCATTGGCTGGGCAAATTAAAATAAATTTTCTTGGCACAACTAATAAATCTGTATTTGCAGCCCAATTCTTACCTCCTGATTCTGCATTCTTAATTCATAACTTTATAACTCCTTTTTAGTACCTTTGCGCCCATGATTTTAAACGGCAAAAAGGTGGCTTTTCATACACTGGGCTGCAAATTAAATTTTGCCGAAACTTCTACTATTGCCCGTAAGTTTGAGAATACAGGCTATACCAAAGTTGAGTTTAACGATGCTGCCGATGTGTATGTGCTAAACACCTGCTCGGTTACCGAAAATGCCGATAAAGAGTGTAAGCAACTAATACGCAATGTAAAAAAACAATCGCCCAACGCCATTGTAGCCGTTATTGGTTGTTATGCCCAATTAAAAGCTAATGAAATAGGGCAAATTGAGGGAGTTGATTTGGTGCTGGGCGCTAAAGAAAAATTTAACCTGCCGCATTATGTAGAGCATCTTACAAAAGCCGAAACGGCTGAGGTGTACAGTTGCGAAATTGAAGAAACCAACGAGTTTATTTCATCCTATTCTGCCGGAGACCGCACCCGTTCTTTCTTAAAAGTGCAGGATGGCTGCGATTATACATGCTCATATTGCACCATACCCTTAGCGCGTGGCAAAAGCCGTAGCGATAGTATTGCTAATGTAGTGGCACAGGCACACCAAATTGCCGCGCAGGGCATTAAAGAAATTGTGCTAACAGGTGTAAACATCGGCGATTTTGGTTTTACCCAATCATCTGATACCGAAAAACGGCAAGAAACTTTTTTAGATTTAATAAAAGAACTTGATAGGGTAGAGGGCATCAATCGTTTCCGTATCTCCTCCATCGAGCCTAATTTGCTGAAGGATGAGATTATCGATTTTGTTTCTCAATCTCAAAAATTTGTTCCGCATTTTCATGTGCCTTTGCAAAGCGGCAGCAACACCATGCTAAAATTAATGCGCCGCCGTTATATGCGCGAGTTGTATACCGAGCGTGTGGCTCGCATTAAACAGATTATGCCGCATGCCTGCATTGGTGTAGATGTTATAGTGGGTTTCCCCGGCGAAACCGATGCCGAGTTTTTAGAAACCTATAATTTCATTAACTCGCTCAATATTTCTTACCTGCACGTGTTCACATATTCCGAACGGCCCAATACAGATGCCATCAATTTACCGGGCACAGTACCCATAGCGGTGCGTAAAGAGCGCAACAAAATGCTACGCATCTTATCAACTAAAAAACAACACAATTTTTATAGCGGGCATATTGGCAGCACACGTAAAGTTTTGTTTGAGGCCGAAAACAAAAATGGCTTTATACACGGCTTTACCGATAATTACATAAAAGTACAAATGCCTTTTGCAGATAATTTAATTAATAACATGCAGGATGTTTACTTGCAGCAAATAAACGAAGCCGGTTTGGTTAGCGCCACGCCCTTTGTTGCTGCAAAAACGTTAGTGAGTAAATGATAAAATGAAAATTAGTATAGGTAAAACGTTTACGTTTTTAGCTCTGTTCTTCGGCTCTTTGGCAGCCTTATCGTGTGTATCTATTTCGGTTATAAAGTGGGGTATGTTTTGTGCCATAGCGGGCATCATCTGTTCGGTGTTCGTAATTTTCAGGCGTACGCAGTTTATGCTCGAAACCAAATGGACTCACCCCATATTTTTTGCCCTTTTTTTAAGCTCTATTCCCATTCTGTATCTTATCACAATTATTTTTATTTTTAAAGAATAATTTATGTTCAAAAAAATAAACCAATACCTGTCGCTTATAAAATTTAGCCACACCGTATTTGCCATGCCCTTTGCACTAATTGGTTTTTTGCTGGCTTACAAACAGGTGGGCGAGTTTAAAGGCACTGTTTTTTTATGCATGATACTTTGCATGGTATTTGCCCGCAGCGCGGCCATGGCCTTTAACAGGTATATCGATAGAAAGTTTGATGCCCTAAACCCCCGCACCAAAAACCGTGAGGTTCCTGCCGGTATTATTAGTCCGGCGGCGGCATTAACCTTAACTATTGTTTGCTCGGCAGCATTTATAACAACCACCTGGTTTATTAATGCTATTTGTTTTTATTTATCTCCGGTGGCGCTCATCGTAATTTTGGGCTATAGTTATACCAAACGTTTTACACCGCTTTGTCATTTAATACTGGGCGTGGGTTTAAGCCTGGCGCCTATTGGTGCATACCTAACACTTACGGGTCAGTTTAGTTTGCTGCCCATCTTATTATCATTTGTGGTTTTTACCTGGAGCGGCGGTTTCGATATTATTTACGCCCTGCCCGATGCCGAGTTTGATAAGGCACATAACTTAAATTCTATACCCGCATGGTTGGGCATACCGCGCGCGCTAAAATTTTCCGAAGTGGTGCATGTTATTACCGCGTTGTTAATTATTACCGTGGGCATTATGGGGCATTTTAGTTTTATTTATTGGATGGGTGCTGCTTGTTTTATAGGCTTGCTTATCTATCAGCATCGTTTAGTTAAACCAACCGATTTAAGTAAAGTAAACCTGGCCTTTGGTACCGTTAATGGCATTGGCAGTTTGGTATTCTCTGTTTTTACTATTGCCGATATTTTTTATAACAAATAAAAATGTGGGGCAATTACTCATTACGCAAAATAGAAAACCTGCACATACCTCTTTGGCTGCTTAAAGATACTTGTTGGATGATGGAGTGGAAAGTGCTTGGCATCACCATGATAATTCCAACACTCTCCGTAGCTTTTATAATTACTTACCTAACCCGCAAAACTAACGATGTGTACATTAGCATTGCCATTTGTTTTTGGATAATGGCCAATGCCTTTTGGATGTGCTGCGAGTTTTTTGGGCATGTAGAGTATAAGTTTTACGCAGGCATTCCTTTTGCATGTGGTTTTATAGTTACCGGCTATTTTTATATCTTTAAAAATAAAACCCTCGATGAAAAAATTAGCTAACCTCATTTCATACATTTTTCATCCCATGTTTATGCTAACCTATTTAATGCTGTATTTTTTATACAGCAGTAATTACTTCGCCTATTTTTTAAAACCCGAAAAAAAACTTTTTCTATTAGCGGCTGTGGTAGTTTTCTCCATCTTGTTGCCTTTGCTAAACATGGTACTGCTAAAAAAAATGGGCTATATAAAAGATATGCAGGCACGCCGGCCTAACGAGCGCTTTATGCCTTACGTATCTACATTAACATTATACCTGGGCTTACTTTACATTTTGCATGGTTTGCCTTTGCCTTATTTCTTCAGGCAAATAATTCTGGCATCGGCCCTTGTAATCGCTGCCGATTTTGTTATAAACTTCTTCACCA
>DATFTU010000503.1:0-6656 GCA_035261565.1 Bacteroidia bacterium | reverse complement strand
AAAAACAACTCAGCAATTAAACCGAATAGTCGATACGGCCTCTCAGGTTATTTCAAATTTTAATATGGCCAGTAAAAACCCTAATAGTTTTGTAGGTGTTTTACTTAGAGATGATACGTCGGGGGCTCATTTAAAATCTATTTTAAAAAATTTAGACAGCGGTTCAAAAAATTTAAATGCAGATTTGATTGCAGCCCAACATAGTTTTTTATTGCGGCATTATTTCAAAAAAACAGCCAAGAAAAAAACTACCCAATAAGCCACAAGCTGGCCCATTACACAAGTAAATTGGCATAAATTTTTATTATTAACTACTGCAAATTATTTGATAATTTTATTTACAACGGTGTTTATAAAAATTTGAATAAAGTGCATTAACTTAAAAACTAAAAAAAACAAAAATGAAAAAACTAATTTTAATTGTAGCAATTGCTTTAACGGGAACATTAGCCCATGCGCAAAAAATCAGTAGCTCAGAGGTGCCGGGTGCGGTTAGTTCAAAATTTTCTTCAATGTACCCAAATAGTACGGTTGATCATTGGAAAAAAGAAAAAGGAAACTATGAAGTAAAATTTATGCAAGGAGGCAAAAAAATGTGTGTTGCTATCGACCCAAGCGGCAATGTGGTTAAAACTTCAACAACAATAAGTGCATCAGAGTTACCAAGTTCAGTAAACGATTATGTAGCAAAAAACTACTCAAATCAAAAAATTACTGAAGCCGAAAAAATTTCGGAAGCAGACGGCACAACTAAATACGAAGCCAAAGTAAATGGTACACATTTATGCTTTGATTCTAACGGAAATTTCGTTAAATCTGAAAAACGCAAAAGCTAAATCTGTATTTAACTAATCTTTAAAAAGCACTTTATAAATAAAGTGCTTTTTTTATTTACATTAATCTCTCAGGTTTTACTTGCAAAACTGATCCAACAAATTATACGCATCCATATTCCCCAAGTCCTTTGCTTTCAACCAATCAGAACAGGCTCCTTTTTTGTCCAACAATCTATCTTTGCAAAAGCCCCGGTTGATATAAGCACTTCCATCCTTAGGGTTTAATTCAATGGCTCTGGTAAAATCTTCTATAGCTCCTTTAAAGTCTTCTATTTTAGCTTTGGCATTTGCCCTATCATAAAAAACACTGGCATCATTTACGTTTAATTTAATAGCCATATCATAATCTGTTATCGCTTCTTTAAACTCTCCAACTATTGTTTTCGAATTTGCCCTTTTAACATAAGCCAGTGTATATTTCGAGTTTAATTCAATCGCCTTAGTATAATCATCTATAGCACTTTTATCATCAACCATTTCATGCTCTGCCAGCCCTCTATTATAGTAAGCCTGGGTATATTGTGGATTTAATTCAATAGCTTTTGTATTATCTTCTACAGCACCTTTAAAATCTTTATTTAAATATTTGGCATTTGCTCTGCTATAATAAACCTTAGCATTATTAGGATCCAATTCTATTGATTTAGAAAAAGAGTTAATTGCGTTTTCGTACTCTTTTGCATTGTTGAGTTTGTTTCCGGTATCATAATAATCTTTAGCCGTTTGGCCATAGACAACACTCATTGATAGGGCAGTTAAAATAAATGCATAATTCATATAATTTTTATTTTGATTTACCAAACCAACCAAAAATTAAATTATCTGCAACCAGTACCGGGCTGCTTTTTGTCAGTAAAATGTGTTCTATTTTCTGCTTATATGCTTTAATAACGGATGATTTTGGTTGCTGCGTTTCAAGAAATTTAGCAGCGCAGGTTTCACATAAAGTTAAGCAAATAGCGTTTTTTTCGCTCACATAAAGAATGTTATCATAATCAATTTCCCTCCAATTATGTTTATGAAGACAGTGTGAGCATATATCAATTGTTTTCATGATAAAAAATTTAAATAAATACTAAAATGAAATTGAGTATCCAAAGCTCTATCAACAACAATCTTAAAACTATGTTTAATCTTTAATATAGTTTTTAAACCATCTTCACTTAATTAAAATGAATTAAAAAAGCTTGCCAGTAAAAACTCATAATAGCCATCTTTACCACTTAAATTTTCAAGAAAATCCCCATTTTATGAGGATTTATTTCCCCGTTATTATATCTTAATTATAAAAACTTGTAATTAAGCTGGCTTTATAGCAAATAAAAAGCCCGTGCTGCAGAAACACGAGCTTTTTAACTATATGAAAAAGGGGAGCGTATGAATCCCCTACTATATATATAAAATTTTGTGCCAGTTTATCTAAATTTATACTGTATTAATATAACAGCAGTTAAAATTGATATACTTAAACCAAAAAGTACTCCAATAATTAAGGCTTCTTTAATTGATTCTTTTCTTTCCTCGTTAAACTCCATTTTTATTTTTTAAAATTCCTGAAAAAAGAAAAACCTGTGCCATCATCTTAACACAGGTTTTTCTACTTATGAAAGGGCAGCATTTACCCCATCAATTCATATTAAATTTTATGCCAATTCTAAAAAATATGCCATTGGTATTTTATTTGAAAGTATAATATAAAAAATTGCCATGGATAATTTAAATGAAAAATCAGTAAAATTAGGTGTTGTATATAAAACCGATTCCATTATTAAAGCTATTAAAGAGAGAAGAAAACGACTAAATCATGAAAGAAGAGTTATTTACAGATTGTACTAAAATCATAAAACAAGTTTTATTATGAAAAGAATAATTTTATTATCTATTGTTTTGATTACTTGCCTGAATATACATGCGCAAGGAAATGACCACGAAACAGGAGACTGGAATAACTACTGTATTCAAAACGATGGAAATAAAATAAGTGTTATATACCAAAGTATTGCTATAACCGCGGATGTAACGCTTGATAACGGTACTATTATTAAAACAGATGGCACTATAATAACAAAAGATGGAAAAACAACATTACTGAGAGCCGGGCAATGTATAAACCGGGATGGTACAATATCACCATCTCCATCAGGTAATAGAGAAAAACAAAATTCAGACAAAAAGCAGCGTTAAAGCTGCTTTTTTTATTGTACCTTACTTTTTCCATTAAATACCAAACAAATTTATCGGCTTCATGGCTCTATCAATAAATAATTCAACTAAAATGCTTCATTATAGTATATGAGTCAAAAAATTCGTATCTTAATGTAAGAATTTATCGCTTTTTGTAATTTTTTATATTATTAAAAGAGTTAGTTTTACGGCCCAACTAAACATTATAAGAATTTGTTTATTTAAACATGCAAAAAAACCTTACTTTTTTTCTTGCAGATGATGATCCGGATGATAGAGAGTTTTTTACACTCGCTCTAAGAAAAATTGACCCCACAATAAAATGTGTTATTACTAAAGATGGATGCGAGGCGTTGGATTTTTTCAAAGAAAATGAAAGCTTTATTCCTGATTTTATTTTTTTAGACTTTAACATGCCAAGAGTAAATGGTAAGGAATGTTTTTTAGAATTAAGAAAAATAAACAGGATAACAGAAGTTCCAACTTATATTTATTCCACGTCTTTAAACGAAAAGGAAAATTTATTAGAAATTGGAATAACCGATTATATTCAAAAACCATACACACTTAAGGAACTTATAAAAATGCTTTCTGAATTGATTCAGAAAAACAGTTAGTTGCTGTTATTGACTAAGTTCATACTGGTCAATTGCCATATCATCAAGCGCGTCACCTAACGATTTTAAATCGCGAGTAAATTTAGTTTTAAATGATAACCATAAACTTGGCTTTATATTGCTACACCCGCTTATTCTTTTTTGAAGTTTATTATTTTTCTCTTCTAAAGCCAATATTTTTTTAGTAAACTTTTTATTTGCCTTTAGATTTGAGTTTATTTTTTTTGTTCTTAACAAAGCTATTTTTTGCTGGTTACTGCTTATTTGTTTTTCAGCATCTTTTTTAAATATTTCAAAATCAGCAGAATCTGCTTTCGTACTACAAAATTCGTTCGTTTGTTTTACTTTATTGGCCTGCTGTGCAAACGAAGTAAAACACATAAAAGCAACCCAATATGTAAAAATAGTTTTTAAACTTAACCTCATAGTTCTACAATTTAAGTTTAAATATTTCTAATAAAAGCCAATGCCATACTAAAAACGTGCATTTTTTTCTACAGTTAAACAAAACTGTTTTTATATAATATTTAAACGCAAAAGCGTATTACACATATTTTATCAATTTATAAACTACTGGCATACACTTTTATTTATAAACATTAAAATTCAGTTTATGAAAAAACATCTATTTACGTTCGCCATTATTACATGCGCAATTTTAATATCATCATGTTCAATGATGAAACGTCGTTATACAAACGGCTATTACATTAGTCACAGTAATAATAATCCGGCTACTGCTATAACACAAGAGCAGGTTAATGAAAAAAAGAATAATCCGTCTTTATATACCATAAAAAATAAAGAAAATAATAACCCTGATTATAGTTCAAAACCAATTGCAATAGCAGAAAATGAACCAATTAGCGTAAACAATCAAAAAACAATCAGCAAAAGTGCCCCAGCCATAATACATAAAAGGCACTTAGGTTATAATGCAGAAAAAATAATTTTGGAACAAGAAAATACTAAAACTATAAAAGCTAAAAAATCAAACACAGAAAGCCTGGCAGAGGACGCATTGAGTTTATTTTGGATTATTATTTTGATTTTACTTATACTTTGGCTCGTGGCTATTTTAACCGGCGGCTGGGGGCTTGGATGGACAGTACATTTATTATTAGTAATAGCACTGATATTGCTTATTTTATGGTTGCTTCGCATTATATAAAATAATAGGCATTCAAACCTTACTTACTATCCATATAAAAGATAGTAAGTAAGGTTTTTTTAATAAGAAGAAAAATACAACCATACAAAAAACCAGCTTATATGAAATTATTTTACACTATTGGCTTTATATACTTAGTAAGTATATTTGGTATAAACGCTCAAACCAATACCGAAGATTTTAAAAATAAATTTGAAATAGCCAATGACGCTTTTTCAAAAGTATACCAAAATGGCAAAAGCGAATCTATTGCATACGCTAAGGGGGGATATGCGGATGTTATTCCGGCGTTATTAGAATTGTACAAGCAAGATTCATCTAACATGAATTTAGCTTTTAAATTAGGCGTATGTTATCGCAATTCACGCACGGCAAGAAAACTGGCTATTCCCTATTTCAGCAAAGCATCTGCTTCTGTTTCGGATAATTGTAAAGAAAACTCTTATAAAGAAAAAAAAGCTCCGCTTATTACACTTCTATATTTAGGAGACGCTTATCATTTAAATTATGAATTTGATAAAGCCATTGCTGCATATGAAAAATTTATAGCTCTTATGGCTGAAAATAAAAGTACAGACAAGGCTTTACTTGCCGAAACAAACCGAAAAATAGAAATGTGCAAGGCTGGAAAAAATATGATGGCCGGGCCGGTAAAAGTAAAAATTCAAAATCTGGGCAGTAATGTAAACTCTGCCTATGCTGATTATGCTCCAGTATTAACAGCTGATCAAAATTATCTTTTCTTTACATCGCGCAGGCAAGAAACCACAGGTGGCCAAAAAGATGATTTAGGTAATTATATGGAAGATATTTATATGTGCAGTGCTACAAAAACAGGATGGACAAAAGCTGTGGGCATTGGCCCGCCTGTTAATACGGATGGTAATGAGGCAACTATAGGTATTTCTCCTGACGGGCAAACAATTTTAATTTATAAAGACGATAGAGGCGATGGCAATATATACAGCACTACATTAAGTGGCGATGTGTGGGGCACACCTGTAAAGTTAAATGACAATATAAACTCTAAATATTGGGAGCCCAGTGGATTTATTTCGGCAGATGGAAGCACACTTTATTTTGTAAGCGACAGACCGGGAGGATATGGTGGCAGAGATTTATATGTTAGTAAGCTAACACCCGAAGGCGATTGGGGAAAAGCTATTAATATGGGCCCCAATATAAATACGCCTTATGAGGAAGATGCACCCTGTATACATGCGGATGGTATAACATTATCCTTTAGCTCTAATGGGCATAATACAATGGGCGGTTTTGATGTTTTTACAAGCCTGCTATCAGAAGACGGAACCTGGTCAGAACCGGTAAACGTTGGCTATCCAATAAATACAACGGATGATGATGTTTTTTATGTGGTTAGTCCGGATAGCAAAAAAGCTTACTTTACTTCTTTCCGCGAAGGTGGCTTGGGAGAAAAAGATATATATACCGTAACTTATTTAGACCGGAAAGAAGCCCCACTTACCTTAGTTAAAGGTACCGTTACAGATGAATCAAACACGCCGGCAAAAAAAGTTGATATTACCGTAACTGATAACGAAACAGGACAAATTGTTGGGGTTTATCATACAAACAGTAAAACGGGCCAGTTTTTATATATTTTAACGCCTGGTAAAAACTATAACATTACCTATCAAACACCGGGGCATCTTTTTTATTCTGAGAATATTGAGATTCCGAAAAAAACCACGTATTACGAAAAAAACAACTCGGTATACCTTCATCCTATAGTAGTGGGTTCCAAAATAACTTTAAATAATATTTTCTTTGATTTTGATAAAGCAACCCTGCGTAAAGCCTCAAACGTTGAAATAAATAATTTGGTTT
>DATFTU010000502.1:0-2913 GCA_035261565.1 Bacteroidia bacterium | reverse complement strand
CGCAAGCCGATACGCCAAAGCCATTTAGTTTCTCTTCGCTCGGCAAGCCCAGCCATTTAGCTGATGCTCCGGTAGCAATAATTACCGTATTAGCATGCACCTCGGTAGTTTCATCAATCCATACTTTGTGCACGGGGCCGCTAAAATCAACCTTACTGGCATAACCAAAGCGTATATCGGTACCAAAACGCTCGGCCTGAGCCTTAAAATCTTCCATCATTTTTGGGCCATCAATGCCTTTTGGGTAACCCGGATAGTTTTCAACCTCGGTAGTAATGGTTAGCTGTCCGCCTGGCTGCATGCCTGTGTACATAAGTGGTTTTAGGGCGGCACGGGCTGCATAAATGGCTGCTGTATAGCCGGCAGGGCCCGACCCAATAATTAAACAATCAACTTTTTCTATATTAGTGCTCATAGTGTAAACTCCTTTAAATTTTCGGACTACAAATTTACTTAAAAACGACCGTATTTGTGTAATGTAGTTTAATTTTGAGGAATAATTTATGGCCGAAATATCCACACAAATAGACGCAATTTTAAAAACCCTGCCTGAAAAGCCGGGAGTGTATCAGTATTTTGATGCCGAGGAGACTATTTTGTATGTGGGCAAAGCCAAAAACCTTAAAAAAAGGGTTTCGTCTTATTTCCATAAAGAGCATGATAATGCCCGCTTGAGGATATTAGTACGCAAAATTTCTACCATTAAAACCATTGTAGTTAATACCGAGTACGATGCTTTATTGTTAGAAAACAATTTAATTAAGCAATACCAGCCACGTTATAATATTAATTTAAAAGATGATAAAACGTACCCCTGGCTTTGTATAAAAAAAGAGCCTTTTCCACGATTTTTTTCTACCCGTACAAAAATTAACGACGGGTCAGAATATTTTGGCCCTTACGGCTCGGTTTATGCCATGAAAACCATGCTGGCTTTTTTGCGCGAAACATTCCCATTACGTACTTGCAGTTTAGATTTAACCGAAAAAAATATTGAGGCAAAAAAATTCCGTGCCTGTTTAGATTACCATATCGGCACCTGCAAAGGCCCCTGCATAAGTGAGCAAACCCTGACAGATTATGACAACAACATCAAACAAATAAAAAATATTCTTAAAGGCAATATCTCGTCGGTTATCCGTGAGTTTAAACAGCAAATGCACACACACGCCGAAAAATTTGAGTTTGAAAAGGCACAAATATTGAAAGAAAAAATTGACGCGTTTGAAAAGTTTCAGGCAAAATCGATGGTGGTTAGCAATACTATTGATAACCTGGATGTGGCAGCTTTTGTAAAAGAAAACGATGTGTATTATGTAAACTATTTTCATGTGGTTAACGGCGCCATTATTGCCAGCAAAATGCTGGAGATAAAAAAGAAACTGGATGAAACCGACGATGAAATTTTATTGTATGCCATTTATGAAATACGCAACTCTCTACAAAGTAATGCCAAAGAAATTGTAGTACCGTTTTACCCTGAAAGCGAATTACCAGATGCTAAATTTTTTGTGCCCAAAGCGGCCGATAAAAAAATATTGTTGGATTTATGCCAGCGTAACGCCGAACAGCATCGTGTAGATAAAAACAAACAACTTGCCCTAACAAACCCCGAAGAGCATACCGTGCGCATTATGCAGCAAATGAAAAAAGATTTGCGCATGAAAGAAGAGCCACGCCGTATTGAATGTTTTGATAACTCAAACATACAAGGGCATTTTGCCGTAAGTGCTATGACCGTTTTTATTGATGCCAAGCCTGCTAAAAAAGAATATCGCCACTTTAACGTAAAAACAGTTGAAGGCCCCGATGATTTTGCCACGATGGAAGAGGTAATTTACCGCCGTTACAAACGTGTGCTGGATGAAAATTTAGACATGCCGCAACTTATTGTGATAGATGGAGGCAAAGGCCAGTTGGGCGCGGCCATTAATAGCCTGAATAAGTTAGATTTAATGGGTAAAGTTGCCATTATAGGCATTGCTAAGCGTTTAGAGGAAATTTATTACCCCGGAGATTCTATTCCTATGTATCTCGATAAAAAATCAGAAACGCTGCGCATTATACAACACATACGCGATGAAGCGCACCGATTTGGTATAACCCATCACCGCAAAAAACGCAGCAAAGGCACCATAACTACTGAGTTAAACAATATTAAAGGCATTAGCGATAAAACGGCGCAAAAACTTTTAAGCGAATTAAAATCGGTAAAGCAAATAAAAGAAGCCTCGTTGGAAACCCTTGCCGGTAGTATTGGCAAAGCTAAAGCCCAACTGGTTTTTGATTATTTTAAACAGCAGGAAAAACCTGTTTAACATACTTTGGCTTAGTATTTGCTTACGTGACAACATAGTTTAAATTTGTAACACTTTTTAATAAGGCATTCTATGAAAAAATTTATGCAAGGCAATTTTTTTAAATTTATTTTATCGGCATGCATTGCCGTGGGGTTTTATTTTTTAACACCGCATTGCCTTAGCAAAACTACTGTTGCCGGTATTTTAATTACATTGCTTATATTGGTTAATGCCTCCGGGTTTATTGGCAGGTTTGCCATACTTACCCACATAGCAAGAGTTTTAGTGGGTGGCTTATTTATTTTTTCGGGCTTTATTAAATCAAACGATGCCGTTGGCTTTTCTTATAAATTAGAAGAGTATTTTGAGGTTTTTAAAGGCGATACCGGCCTGGCCCTGTTCGATTGGATGGCGCATATTTCACTCCCTCTTGCTATTATTATTTGTGTAAGTGAAGTAGCACTTGGCTTTATGTTACTTATTGGCTTTAAACGCGAGCTTACACTTTGGTTGCTGTTAGCGCAAATTGTATTCTTTACTTTTCTAACTTTTTATTCGGCTTGCTATAATAAGGTTACACATTGTGGCTGCTTTGGCGATGCCATTAAACTTA
>DATFTU010000501.1:0-3361 GCA_035261565.1 Bacteroidia bacterium | reverse complement strand
TTTAAATAATTCCAAAGCAGTTTTAAGGCTTGGCTTTTTCTCTTTAGCGTATTGGGCGATTACTGCATGCGCCAATCTTCCCTTATTATAAGTGTTACCGTTAAACTGATACGTGGTCATATCCCTGCCGGCTTTCTTTTTGGATTTTACTACTTTTTCCGTTTTCTCTACCTTCTCTGTTTTTTCTTCTTTCACTTCTTTTTCAGGTGTTGCTTTGGTTTGCTCTGTTTTAACAACTGGCGTGAAATCAATTTCCGTTTCCAGTTTTTTGGCATCCACTAAGGTGTAATGCTTTTTGCCTTCATTTTCTTTCATTTCAACGGCACCGTCTTTCATGAGTGCATTCATTACAGTATAAATCTGCACGAATGGAATGCTCCCTTTACTGGCTGCATTTATTTCATGCGCCGTTACAGTTGTTTTTTCTTTTAATGCCTGAATGATTACTTCTCTTACTTGTTCTGTTTTCATAGGTTTTATGTTTTGGTTATAAGCAGAGATAGCAGATTCCGGCGACACGGCTGCGGAGAAAACACCTGTATTTACAGGTAAAAGAGATAACAAATGCAAAAGCTCTTGGTTTACAAGAGCTTAGGATTGCAGGAACTTTCTAACGGTTTTCTGTTGGTTCATCTTTAGGCTTGTGTTTTATTAATTCTCCAAAAAAGAGCATTTCATCTTCGGCTGTAAATTCTTTATAAATTATTTGCACGGCTTCCATTGAGTGGGTAGTCTTTATTTCACCTAAGCTTTCAGGCAATGTAAATACCAATTTGGCCTCAATAGGATCGATAAGTGTAATACCAAATAAGTAACAGACAAAAGAACTTATTACCGGTTCCTGTTCTATCTCAAGGGAAACATTCATTTGTCTTGCTATGGAAACTAATCTTTCCAAACATAAGATTTCATCTTCTATACTTAGTTCGTTTATTCTTCTTAACTCACTTACTATCCGATATTTATGATAATCTGAAATCTCCCCATATTTTTCTAATGCTCTTTCATAGGCTAATTTTTTAAGTTGCTGTTTCATACTAATTTGATTGTTTGTTTTTATTGCTATACACTATATATTAGATTCGTGTAAGCCTAAACAAAAACCAGACGAATTATTTTACATCAAAGGCAAATAGTAGCTCATCCTTATTCAGGATAAAATAAGTCCTATCCCCTGCTTCACCGGTATATTGGTAAAACATATTATCGGCATCATATGAATCCATATAATGATGCTTTAACAAAGCTGTTACCAATTGCTCTTCAAATGCTGTTTTGGTAATTAACTGAGATGAAGCCATAATTTCTTCTCTATGCAGATGAAAATGGGTTCTAAGAATAGTAAACAGTTCCGGGTAACCGTATTTGGAAACCGGCAACAGGTTGCTGTTCTTCAGTCTTTCGGTATTTATTTTCTGCATAAGCTCATAAGAAGATAGGTTTAACCTGCCATCCTTATCCAAAACGGCCTCATCGAAATAAAACTGCTTATAATATTCAATCTTCTGAATCATCTCAAACAGCTCAGCAGCAATTGTATTTTTCTTTTCTATTGGTAATTCATGTGACACGAGCAACTCAATAAGATCAATCAATTTCGCATCACTTACCCGGAACAAGATATTGGAATCAAAATACAAGCTGCCTGATATTTTGTTGATGGTATACAGCTTAAAATAAAATATGTTTCTGCCTTTGGCATTGCTTATAAGCCAGTTTTTAATAGTATTCATGTTTTTTGCTTTACACGAGTATAGCAGAAACCGGTGAAAACACTACCATATTAAATGCTAAAAACAATCGCATGCTTGGTTAATTTGTTCAGATTGTTCATTTTGTTCATTCATTTATCAAGTTTTCTTGCAGAGGTTAGCTGAAATACTAATTTTGACTGCTCTATGAAATCCATCCTAAAAAAGTGTTTGTTACTGATAACTGTTATTGTATTCTCCATTGAAGCAAACGCACAAAATGAAGTATCCGCATTATCTAAAAAGTTTAATCTCCATTTAAAATCTGACAAGGATTCTACGCTGTATTTTTTAAAGCAGGTAGAGAAAGCTGCCGATTTGAATAGAACCTATCAAGATGAGTATCTCAATCTGAAAGGGTTATATGCATACTATTGGGAAAACAATATAAAAGGAGCTGATAAACTTTTTAATGATGCTTTGTTACTGGCAAAACAAAATAAAGACACATCTGACTATTATGCTATTTTAAAAAACAAATCGATTACTGAGAGAGATTTTGGAAACGCAGACAAAGCTTTTGAATTGCTGGCTGAGTGTGCTGATTACTACAGGAAGAAAGATAACCTAAAAAGTTTGACAAGTGTATACAATAACATGGCGCTTATCATGCTTTATTCAAAAAATGAAGCCGAAGCGGAGAAATATTTTAAACTGTCTCTGCCACTATTGGAAAAATACTATCCTAAAGAAAACCTTGCCGCAACCGAAGTAGCTTTAGCCACTACCCTATTTACTTTGAAGAAAAATAAGGAAGGATTAGAGTATTTGGATAAAGCAAAGAAGCTCGCTATTGAAATCGGTGATTCTTTAACGCTGGCTGATTGCTATAAGGAAGAAGGAACCAGTTATTCTGATAGTAAAGATTATATCAAAGCCATCGCTTGTTTTGAAAAGGCCAAAGCCATTTATTTGAGTTATGGTATTGCTGAATCATTAGGGGTAGTATATACCAGCTTATACAGTTCCTACGCCAACATGAATAAAATGGATAGAGCTAAAGTGTGTTTGGACTCAGGTATCTATTACGTTAATCTCTTAAAACAAACTGATTTATTAATCTCCAATAAATGGTTTGAAGCGGATTATTACAAACGTACCGGTAATTACAGAAAAGCATATGAAATATTTGATGAATATGTTTCTAAAAAGGATTCTGTATTCGGAAAAGAAAACACGGATAAGATTAATGAGTTAAATATCAAGTATAAATCTGTTGAGAAAGACAACGCACTTTTAAAAGATAAAAGTGATTTAAGCGAAAGAGATTTACTGATACAAAAGCAGAAAACTGGCATTTATACTGTTTCTGTCATACTGCTGTTTTCAATAATCACTTTGATTATTGTATTCTATTTTATCAGGAAACAAAGAAAACTGAATAAAGAACTAACTGAATTAAATAGCTTTAAAAACAAGGTAATAAGCATTATATCACATGACCTTCGCAATCCGGTCGCAGAAATTGCCACTCATAGCAAAGAAGAAGACATAAAAAATAGAGCTGTAAGTGCTTTGGATATTCTGGAGAGTCTTCTTAACTGGAGCTATCCTCAATTAAACAAACCCCAGTTAAAGCCCGTTAAAATCATTCTTTCAGAAATAATAGA
>DATFTU010000500.1:0-2301 GCA_035261565.1 Bacteroidia bacterium | reverse complement strand
GTAATTTCGCAAGGAAATTTCAGCATTTTAACCAAATCGGCCGCAAAAATAAATGAGCCGTTAAGTACCACTAAAAACAGTGGAAAAGAGGTTTTTAAATCGGCACTAAGGTTATCTGCAATTTGCGAAACCCTGGTGTGTATGGCATCTGCCGTAATGTAGGGTTTAAATTGCTTGTCGTGTAGGGTTACTAAACTCATAAGATGTGCAAAAATAGCAAAATTAACCAAGTACAAGGCATCTGTAGCCTAAAACCTATACCTTTATTTTGCGCTCGTAATCTCTTATTAAAAGCATGTACCAAATTACCCCAACCGAGTAGAGTAGGGCAGTTAATAGAAATATGTTTACAAACGAGAAGCCTTGCCCAAATAAAACCTGTACCAATAAACCGCTTATAAACCACGACCCGCTCCAAATGGCTGATGTAAGGGCACTTACAATTTCCTGGTTTTTTTCACCTACGTAGTTCATTACAATTTCGGTAGTCATGGGCCCAGCCATGTTCATTAAAGGCTGTCGTAATAGATAGCACACAACAGCAATAACCACTGATATAGACACATAACTATAGTATTGTGTAGTTGCCAGCGCCACTAAGGATACGATGGCTAAGGACTGTGTGGCGGGTACAGCAATTTTATAACCCACATTTCTTTTAATGTTTGGTACTAACAAAGCACCCCAAGCTACTAACAAGGCAGCAATGGAACTAATTACCGAAAAACTACCTTTATCCATACCATGTACCTCTTCAAAAAACAGGCTGATAAAAGGAATGGTTAAGCCCGCGCCAACTGCTATAATAAGGGTTGGTATAAGTGCCTTAATAATGATGACCCAATCGTATTGAGCTAAACTATAATTTGTTTTTTCTTGCTTGTTTTCTACACTAAAATCTCCTTCATGAATGTTGGCAAGCAACAGCATAATAATACCTGAAAAACCCAGGATAGAGAAAATTAAAAGCACCATGTGCTCATTAAATAAATCCGGGTTTAAATAGTCTAATGCGGCAATTACAACGCCACTTACAATGCCGGCAAAACTCCAGGTAGAATAACTTAATGCAATAGATGCCGTTTGATTTTTTGCGGAAGACAAACGCAAAATAAACGGCAAAATAGGTATTTGTATAAAGGTAAACGATGCGCCCCATAATAATTGAGATACGTATATCATAGGGGTATTAGCCCGTTCGGTAAAATAAAGAATGCAAAGTGCAAAAAACGGAACACCTATACATGAGGCGTAAAAAAAAGGCTTTACTTTTTTGCCTTTAATAAAAATGCCTAAAGGCAAGGCCAGCAAAAATACCCCCAAAAACCTAAAGGAAATAAAGCCCGCTATTTCCTGCTTGCTGTAGTGCAAAGTATTTAAATACAGGGGCAGCATATTCATAAACGTGGCATTTACAAGCTGAATAAAAAACTCTGCTATAATTACCAGCAGTATTTGTTTTTCGATAGATTTATAAGGTTGTAAAAAACTAAGCATGTTTAATTAGTTGCAAAAATGCAAATATTGTTTGGATGCTGCCAATGCCTTCTTAACTTTGTAGAGATGCAAGTAGTAGTAAGTACATTAGCTTTTATGGGGATGCAGGCAGAACAAATTATTTTGCTGGCACAAAAAAACACTTGGGCCTTGGAATTTAGCTCAGGTATGCCTTATAGAGAAGACATGGAACAGTTTTTTTTAGATGCCCCCATTAAAAAGTTTGCCCACAATTACTTCCCTGCACCAAAAATTCCTTTTGTTTTAAACCTGGCAAGTTCAAATGATGAGATACGGAATACATCTATTGCTCATTGTATAAACGGCTTAGAGCTTAGTAAAAAAGCAGGCGCTCCCTTTTTCTCGGCCCATGCAGGTTTTTGTGTAGATCCAAACCCAAGTGAGTTAGGAAGGAAATTAGTGCTTTCACATTCGTTTGACAGAAAAAAACACTGGCAGCTTTTTATACAATCGTTAAACATTGTGGCAGATAAAGCGCAGGCTTTAGGGTTAAATTTTTTAATTGAAAATAATGTGCTGGCTGCTGTAAATGTACATCCGGATGGAAGTAACCCTTTGTTTTGTTGCGATGCGGATGAAATGCTGCAAATGCTTAAAGAAGCCAATCACCCAAACCTGGGTTTGTTAATAGATACAGCTCATTTAAAAGTATCGGCCAACACGTTAAAATATAATGCCGATGAGGCTATACAAAAACTAATTGAAAATATTTTATGCATTCATCATAGCGATAATGACGGAACTTTTGATACTAATGAAAAACTCACTTCTGCTTATTGGTTT
>DATFTU010000499.1:0-2357 GCA_035261565.1 Bacteroidia bacterium | reverse complement strand
TTCGGTAGGCAAATATTTATCCACTTCGGGCAACACCAAAGGCAATTCGTTTTCGGGCATTGCATAAGGGATACTGTTTTTGTAATAAATTGGTATAGGCTCACCCCAATAACGCTGGCGGCCAAACACGGCATCGCGTAAACGGAAATTTATTTTTCCTTTTCCTAAATTTAGTTTTTCAATTTCCTCTATAGCACGTTTAATGGCCTGCTTAACATCTAAGCCATTTAAAAAATCGGAGTTAATTAATTTACCCTCTTTAGCATCGTAAGATTCTTTGCTTAAATCTCCACCTGCAACAACTTCGGTAATAGGTAAATTAAAATGTTTGGCAAAAGCATAATCGCGCGAATCGTGACCGGGCACAGCCATTACAGCACCTGTGCCATAACCTGCCAACACGTAATCACCAATCCAAATAGGAATTTGTTTTTGCGTAAACGGATGTATAACATAAGCCCCACTAAACACACCTGATACACGTTTTACATCAGCTTGTCTTTCGCGCTCGCTACGGTTTTTTGCTTGCGTTACATAAGCCTCAACTTCCGCTTTTTGCGCAGGCGTAACTAATGTATCAACTAATTCATGTTCGGGTGCAAGCGTTACAAACGACACGCCGAAAATAGTATCGGGGCGTGTAGTAAACACTTCGATATAAGTCTCCCCTCCTAAATCCTCCCCAAAGGGAAGGACTTTTGCATCCTCCGATTTAGATTGTTCTTTAAGTTGAAGTCTTATCTCTTCTACAACACTTTCTATATCTACCAAAACTTGCTCGTTTTTAAAACGAATTACTTTATAGCCAAGCTCCTTTAACCTTTCTGTTCGTGCAGCATCTTCTTCTTTTTGATAATCGTGAATGTCGCCATCCACTTCAACTACCAATTTTTTAGAGATGCAAACAAAATCGGCAATAAATCTATCAATGATATGTTGCCTTCTAAAATGCTCTTCTAATTTATTTCCTTTAAGCGATTGCCATAAAGCACTTTCAGCCGGTGTTGGATTATCTCTCATCGAAACAGCCTTATCTTGTAACAAATTCCACATTTGAGCATCTGTTGTATGATAACCGGGTGTGGCTCCCTTTCCTTTGGAAAGGGCCGGGGATAGGTGATTGTGTATTTTAAATTTCAACGAAGTTCCTTCGCTTTTACCAATCCAATAACGTTGAGATTCTTTTAAAGGCTCAGGCCAATCTAATGTATCCAATCCATCTAACAAACGTTGGGAGTATGCGGTAATGCGCATGCTCCATTGTTGCATTAATTTACGTTCTACAGGATACCCACCACGTTCAGATACGCCGTCTTTTACTTCATCGTTTGCCAACACGGTTCCTAATGCCGGGCACCAGTTTACCCAAGCCTCGCTTAAGTAAGCCATGCGGTAATTCATCAGCACATCGCTGCGCTGTTTTTCGGTAAAGTTTTTCCAATCAGCTGCCGTAAATGTTTCGGTATCGGCACAAACAGCATTTACTTTAGTGTTTCCGTTTGCTTCAAATTCTTTTATAAGGGTTTCTAATTTCTCGGTTTTATCTGTGGCTTTATTATACCAGGCATTAAACAACTGAATAAAAATCCATTGTGTCCATTTATAATAATCAGGATTTGAAGTGCGTACTTCTCTGTCCCAATCAAACGAGAAACCAATCTTATCTAACTGCTCACGGTAGCGCGCAATATTTTGCTCGGTAGTAATTTTTGGGTGCTGCCCTGTTTGTATAGCATACTGTTCTGCCGGCAATCCAAAAGAATCGTAACCCATTGGGTGCAACACATTAAAACCTTTGTGGCGTTTGTAGCGCGCATAAATATCAGAAGCAATATAACCCAATGGATGCCCCACATGCAAACCCGCACCCGATGGATACGGAAACATATCTAACACATAGTATTTTGGTTTGGTAGAATCGTTTTTTGCAGCAAAAGTTTTTTCTTTTGCCCAATGAGCTTGCCAGCGCTTTTCAATATCTTTGAAGTTATATTCCATATCTCAATTAAAAGTTGCTAATTTACAAAATAGCCGTGTGTTTAAAATAATTATTCGGCTATTCTGCAAGACAATTGAAAAATAAATTATAATCTTGCTAAATAGAATGGAGCTATATACAGACGAATATTTTATGAACGAGGCCCTGAAAGAGGCTCAAAAAGCTTACGAGGCTGATGAAGTGCCCGTGGGGGCGGTTATTGTTTATGATAATAAAATTATAGCCCGTGCGCACAATTTAACCGAACGCTTAAACGATGTTACCGCCCATGCCGAAATGCAAGCCATTACATCGGCCGCTAATTATATTGGAGGCAAATATTTAAACGAATGCGTTTTGTACGTAACTCTTGAGCCCT
>DATFTU010000498.1:0-4620 GCA_035261565.1 Bacteroidia bacterium | reverse complement strand
TTAGCCGACAAGAAAAAAGAACAGGAAACAAACCAAGCTAAAATTAATGCATTAAAGGAAGAGGCTGAGACTTTAAAAAGTCAGGCCGATTACGCCACCAGTATAGTAAGTGGCGGGACTCCTATAGCCAGTAATAACACCGAAGGTAATAAACAATTAGGTACAAATACTAATACACCAACCAATAACCAAATTCAAAATAATGAAACGGTTACTCAACAGGAAAATAAAAACTCATCCCAACAAGAAAATAAAAACAACCCTGAAAATAACACAGTAGCAAATACAGAAAACACAAACAACACTACACAAGGTTCAAACAATAATCAAGGCAATGAAACAACTAATAATACTATTTCAACTAACGAAACGGCAAATAATACACAAGCCAATAGCAATGGCCCGGCAGATGATTTAATTAATCAGGCACAAAATAATTTTAATGATGAGAAAAAACTTTTTGGCGCCGTAACGTATACTGATGTAAAAGCGTTGCAATTAAAACAGCAAGCTGACGACAAATTTAACGGCGTACTTAGCGATGCAAAAAATATTGAAGAGCAATTAAAACAACTAAACAATCAATCATTGGCCCCTCAAACAAACAATACACAAGCACAAATTGATGGATTGATGAAACAGGCTGATGACCTTTCAGCTCAATCTCGCCAGTTAAGAAAAGACAGTAAAACACAAACAGGGGCCGAACAACAAAACACCTTAGCTAAAATTACCGAGCTTGATAAACAAGCTATTGATTTAACCTATAACGCAACCAAACAACAATTAGATTTAGATAAAAATAAATTTACAAGGGGCGATACAAAAATTGATGAACTGCTTAAAAAACCGGAAAATAAGGCCGTGGCAGACCGAGCCCGTCAGTTGGATGCCGAAGCAGATATATTAAATAAAGCCTCGCAAGAGTTGAGAGAAGAAGCAGAAGCCGACCCATCTGTAGCATCGCGTATTGGGGGATTGAGTAACGCCGATGAAAAACAAAAAAACGCTTTAGCAAAACAACAAGAAGCTTTAAAATTATTGAAAGGTAATATTGCTCAAAACACAAGTACAGGTGATGTGAACCAGCAACTAAGCGAGTTTAAAACCAAACTATCGCAAGAAGTGCAAAGCTCAAATGTGGCATTAAAAACTTTATCTGATGCCAACAAATCAGAATATGCAGCATCCTTAGCCAAATTAAATGAAGCCGAAAAGAAAAATAAAGAAACACCGGAAGTAAAAGATTTAAAAACCAAAGCTCAGAAAAATATACAGGAAGCAAATGCCGAATTGGGTAAAGCATCCATAAATAAAAACGAAGAAAGCAAACGAACTCAACTATTATTAGCTAACCAAAAAATGGAAGAGGCTATAGCGCAAATTAAACAGGCCGAACAACTATTGACCGGTGTTAGTGAGCCTGTGGCTACAAATAATACTCACCCCCCCGAAAACAATAATCAGGCTACTGAAAATTCAACTAATACAATAACCAATAACACAGCGGCCGCCATTAACAACGAAAGCACAAATAATCCGCTACAAAACAATACCTCTGAAAACAATACTACAAACACTGAGCCGGTAAACACCAATACAACTGCTACTGTTACTAATGAATCGGCAAACAATACCACTCAAAATAATGAAACACAAAATAATACTGAAAATGCGGTAACCAGTAATATAGTGGTTTCTGCTAACAATAACGAAACACAAAATACAGTTTCTAACAATACTAATGCAGAATCGGTAACAAACAATACATTAACACCTTCTAACAATCAAACAGCAAGTAATTTAAGCCCACAACAAGTAAATGAAATTAAAGCCACGCCTGAGTTTAAACAATACAGTGCTTTACAAAACGAGGTTACAAAATCATCGAGCGAAGCGGCTAAAGAAGAAAATGGGGCCGTTTTATACAGAAATATGGCAAGCGAAAGCTTAAAACATGCCGAGCAATTAAAAACAGATGCAGCAGCATTACCAGATGGGCCCGAAAAGCAAGACAAATTAGCGAGAGCAGAAAAAACCGAACAAAAAGCAAGTTCTTTAAAACAGAAAGCGGATTCGCTGCAGGAGTTAGCATCAAGTACACGCAGTTTTGCCGAATCTAAAAAACAGGAAATTGATGCATACACCCAAACACTTGATAAAAAAACATTTGATAATATAGTTGCTGTATCCACCAATACCGCTTTAGCAACAAATAATAATAATCCTTCTACTAATAATGCTACACCATACTCTGAAACCTACACAAAAAATACTACACAATATGATGAAAAATTGGCTTCATTACAAAATGAAACAGCCACTCCGGAAAATTTAAAACAGCAAGATATAGTTATTACCAATTACCTAAAGACAATAGATACAGAAATAGCCAATAAGAAAAAACAAGAAACAGCAGCAGCATCACCTGCGCAAAAAAATAAAATAGCACAAGCCATAAAAGATTTGCAAAGCAAGCGTACTGCTTTAAAACAGACACTAACAGCTAATCAGAAAATTGTAAACGAAAGTCAGGTTGCTGCTACTAATAATGCAACCGCTAATCAAAATAATACACCTATACAAAATAACCAGCCTGCTAATAACACAACTAATGAAACTTTTACACCAGTAAACCAGGGAAGTACTGAGGCTACTAAATATATAGGTACCAAAGGCTTTGAAATAAAACAGGGTAACGCATATACACCAAACCACCCAATTCCGTTAAACGAAAAATTACCTGATGGCATTGTATTCCGCGTTCAAATTGGTGCCTTTAAAAACCCAATTGCTTTAGATGCCTTTAAAGGACTAACCCCTATAGGTGGAGAAACAACCCCGCAAGGTTTTATACGTTACCAGGCAGGTTTATTTGATAAGTATAACAATGCCAACGCCGTTAAAAACGATTTAAAAAAGTTAGGTTATAGAGATGCCTTTGTAGTGGCTTATTTAAATGGTAAACGTATAAATCTGGCAGAAGCTTTAGACTCCCTAAAACAAAAAGGACAACCTGTAAATACAGATGCAGCAGCCACAGCAGGCATTACAGCCAACAACAATATTCCGGTTAATGTAGAGCAACCTGCAAATAATACAACAGTAGCAGAAACCCAGCCTGTGCAATCGGGTAATTTAGCTACCGTAAACGGTATGTTATTTACTATACAAATTGGTGTTTATACCAACAATGTAAGTAATGGACAGTTGCGAAACTTGAAACCAATTTTCCGCGAGCAATTAACAAATGGTAATTACAGGTATACCGCAGGTATATACAGCGATTTAGAATTAGTAAAAACAGACCGCCGCAAAGTAAATGCCCTTGGCATTAATGATGCATTTGTTAGTGCATACTTAAACGGGCAACGCATAAAAATTACGGATGCCATAGATAAGGTTTCAGCGGATAAAACTATTCAGTTCCCACCACAACAACCGATTATCTTTCCGGGCGAAACGGCTGCACCACAACCAACTAACAACACTCCACCATCTGCTAATACAAATACTGTTGCCGAAAATGCCGTACCGGGTATACAACCATTTAGCAATGGTGTTACCGAAGGGCCTGCTCCTACAGCCGATAATGGTGTTAAAACAAATGATGATGGCATAACTTTTAAAGTACAAATAGGTGCCTATAGCAAACAAGTGCCTCAGCAAATTGCTGATACCTGGCTTAAATTAAAAACATGGCCTATTAAATATATTGTAGTAAACAATTTATATTTATATACCGTAGGCTCATTTACCGAGGCTCGTTTTGCAGAAAAACTAAAAGCCGAAGTGATTGCATTAGGTATGACCGACGCGTTTATAACCGTATTTAAAGATGGTAAAAAATTATATGGTACCGAGGCTCAAACTTATTTAACAAGATAGTTTTATGAGAAAAACATTTTTCTTTTGTTTAGTAATGCTTACTTATTTTTTAAAGGCACAGCAATATATGCCACCAGGTACGTATACCTCTACTAATAAAAAAGCCATTAAGCATGTTGAAGAAGGAAAAAAGTTTTATGAAATGCATAAAGATGCGGATGCCGAAAAATCTTTTACCAAAGCACTGAGCGAAGACCCTAATTTTGTTGAGGCTATGATGGGGTTAAGCTATATTTATATCGATCAGAATAAACATGAGCAGGCTATTGAACAATTAAAAAAAGCTACACAGGTTAACCCTAAATTTTTTCCTAATAATTTTTATGATTTGGGTGAGCTACAATACTACACAGGAAAGTATGATGATGCCATCTTAAGTTTTCAAAAATTCAATTCTTTTGAACGGGTTAGCCCCGAGATAAAAGAAAAAGCACAACACCTTTTAGCATGTTCGCAATTTGCTGTTGAACAAATTAAAAACCCAAAACCATTTAAACCCGAAAATATGGGGCCTGCTATTAATGCAGCCAACGATGAGTATTTTCCTACTATAACGGCCGATAACGAATGGTTTTATTTTACCCGCCGTATTATTGGCGCTACAACTTGCGATGGCAGTGCAAACGGGCAAGAAGATTTTTATGTATCGAAAAACATAAATGGTCAATGGTCTAATGCGGTACCCATGCGAGGTGTTAATAGTCCATGCAACGAAGGTTCGCCAAGCGTGTC
>DATFTU010000497.1:0-6236 GCA_035261565.1 Bacteroidia bacterium | reverse complement strand
CTTGGGTACTTGGAGTTGTAGTTACCGTTGGCCCTGTGGTCGCACTTAAATTTGTTGCCGGAGACCAGCTATATGTAGTTGCCCCGGGACCGCTTGCTGTTAAGGTTGCTGTACTGCCTGCACAAATTGTAGGGCTATTTACACTAATGGAAATAGAGCCGATGCTAAATGTGTATGTACCTGTAACTGCCGGACAACTATCAATAGCAGGAGGCATAAAGCTATAGGTAACTGTATAATTACCTGCCGAAAGCAAAGTGGGGTCTATATATGCCTCGCCATTATGATAATCAGTTAACGCAACACTGGCACTGCCTGGAGCAATACTAAATGAGGCTGTGCCAATATCAGTGCCGGCTAAAACAGAATCAGTAAAACACGGGTTTGGTAAAATTAACCCAAATGTATTTGTAGCCGATAAACTATCGCCCGACCAACAATCCTGTAATTGAATAGTTGTGGGCATAAGTGGCAAACCCTGATAACAAAATGTATAATTATGTTGTTGGCTGGGGTCAGAAAAAATATCATTAACCCACCACTGATTATTTGAATCAAAGCCACCGCTGCCAACGGTAAAATAACATGATGACGAAGGGCCTATACAACCGGTATATACTCCACCTTCATAAAGGTTTTCTGTTGCATTATTCGATATAAAAATATCTGTACTGGTATATTCGCTCGCAATACAAGGTGTAACTTCTGCTCCAAAATTGCTGGATGCATCAATATAAAAAGGCCCTGAATTACAATTTAAATTCCCGCTTATATTGTTTCCGGTACCGGCATCATAAAAATCAAATGTAACAGGCCCAGTTGGGCAATAAGCCGGAGTTGTTGAAGTTGTTTTTAAACTACCGGTTTGCTTTGTTTTTTTATAAACTATTTTAGATGGACGATGCCTAAATTGTGTTTGGGCACTCAAAGAATTAACCACACAAGTAAAAACAAGTATAGCAGTTTTAAAATAGCGTAATATATGCCTCGGTTTTTGCAAAAAAATTACATTCTATTAGTTAGATAGTCACTGCTAAATATAGTTAAAATTGATAAATCTTACGATTTAAATAGATGAATGGAGCTATTCTGTATATAGATTATTGTTTTAAAAAGATAGTTGGAACCCAACTTTCAGCCCAAAAGGAGATTTAACGTATTGGGTATAGTTTAACCGCCAAAATGCATCAATTCTAAAAAACCTGAAAATATTTTCTATACCCGCACTCAATTCCTGATAAGGCCCGCTATTTAAGTTATGTAAAGCCGTAGGAAACAACAGTGTTTGGTGGTTGCTGCTAACACTCCCAAATAAAACTTTATACGTAACAACTTCTCTCCATTTTAGTTTTTTTACCAATGGTAATTTATTAAAAAACAAACCTTCAAAGTGATGAAATAACCACAAAGAGGCATATCTGTCGCTGGCAAACTCATAGTAGTTCATTAAGTTATAAGCCATATAATCGTATACAAACGTTTGGTTACCACCGTGTAACTCAAGTAAGGGGTATGGCACGTTACCAAATATTTGCCCTCCTTCTATAACATAATCCGTATAGCCCCATAAACCCCATCTAACGCGGTCGCTAACATTTAAAACCACTTTTTGATAATCGTACTGCCCCTCATAAATATGTTTTAATGAGTGTATATATGTAAATTGTAAAATAGGATACTTGGTTCCCAAACTGGTACGCGAAAAATCTCCATCAATAAATTTTTCCTGATAAGCAAAACGGGTTGTAATTCGTATTTCCGAAGTACGTAAAAAAGGCTGCACAGCACTATCGCCTTTTTGGTCTAAATAATAATATTGATAATTACCTACAGGAGTAAGCGTACGGCTAACATACCCTATTTTTGTGTTAAAACCCTGAAACCACTCCTTATCATACCAAACCTGGGTTTGCGCTACACGAGTAAGTGTTCGTGGGGAGGCACGGCGCAAAAAAGTAGCAAATAAGTTATCGTTAGTAAACCCGTTTTGACTTTGTCCCAATAATTCCAAATCGCTTTTATAATCCATACCAATTAACTGCCGGCGTGGTTTTTTTGATAGAAAAGCTTTAAAACCTAAACCATATTTCCATTTTTGGTCTTTTGTCCCGTAGGCCACATATCCATTTAACTCGTGCCATCGGCTAAACTTACTGCTGGTTCGGCCACCAAACCGTAAACGCGACCCTTCAACCACGTTATTACTATAAAATTTATAAAGTGGCCCAATTTCAAAATTGCCCGCCTTATAATAACCTGATACCATAATAGTTACGGCTTCGCTCCACCGCTTATAAAACCGTAAACCCTGTATAGTATCTATCATTTTATAGATTTTATTTTCGCGATTAGTTAAGCTATCATGCCTCATAGTATCCCAATACGCATTGCTTCTTTTAGTGGCACTATCTTCTACAAAAATGTTATTTCCGGTAGGGGTTATTTTTATATCCTCCATTTTATTAGTTATAATGTTAGTGTAGGATGTGGTTTTACGCCCATAAATGCCAGGTTGTTTCTTTTTATTAATAATACCAGCCATGCTGGGTATAAAATCAATAACTATTCTGTCTTTCTTTAACATCCAAACACTATCTGTGTAAACAAACTCCTGTATAACACTGGCAGCATTAATAAAATTTATGTTTGTATTAGTGGGTATACTCATTTCTAAACGCTTTACACCAAAGGTGGTATCAGCAATCCACATGTTTCCGCTAAAGCAAAGTTCTTGTTGGCGGCGGGGCTTAAAACGAATATGATAGCACCATTTATTCTCTAAAAAAACACTGTCTTCTAAATAAAATTTATAGTTAAAAATGGCATTATCAGCCAAAGGAGATTTAAAATTTTTACCAAAAACAATTAAATCATTATCATAAATATCAATGTTTTGATACATATCGCCCATAACCTGAGATACACTTTGGTTTTGGATACCTGATATTTTACTGGCTTTTATAACTTCTTTTTTGGTTTTAGGGCTGTTTTTATAATATATATCTGACATGGTTTCGACCATAAAAAGAGGAAGTGATGGTTTTTCGTCTGAATTAACACTATCCATATTATTAAAAATAAATTTTATTGGCTTAAAAGCCTTGTTATCCTTTAGTTTTTTAGGGATATTATTTAAATCGAATTCTATTTTATTATATACTTCATACTGATAGGATTTTAACCTCGCTTTATCGTTCATTATTTTATGGGCAATGGCAAGCCGTATAATACGATGGGCAGGGTTTTCTCCAGCTTTTACAACTATTTCATTTAAACTAATCCCTTCCTGTAAAGCATAAAAAGGAATATTAACGCTTTGATTAACACCCCGTTTTAAAGGCACGGCTACACGTTGATAACCAATATATAGGGCAATTAATGAATCTGAAATTTTATCAGTAGTAAGGCTAAAGTTTCCATCAAAATCGGTATTTGTACCAACTGTTGTACCTTTTAAAATAACACTGGCAAACGGAATGGGTTCTTTGCTTTGGGCATCATAAATTTTGCCTTTAATAGTGTATTGTTGCGAAAATATGCTCTCACATAAAAAAAACAGGAATAAACCGGTTAACAATCGCATAAATATTGGGCTCAATTTAGATATATTTTTCAATTTAAAACTGTAGCCTTGTTAAACATATTCTTACCAAAAAAAACAATAACTATATTTAGCCTTTCTTAAATTTGAGCATGGAAATTATTAAAGAAGATAAGGTACTTATTATTGGTGCAGGCGGGCAAATTGGAGTTGAACTTTTAGAGGAGCTAAATAAACTTTATGGTTCATCAAACGTGGTGGCAGCCGATATAAAACAATCAAACGCATTTTCAAATAACGCTTTTGAAGTTTTAGATGTGTTAAATAAAGAACAGCTTTTAGATGTGGTAAAAAAACACGGCATTAAGCAGGTTTATTTATTGGCCGCTTTATTATCGGCTACAGCCGAAAAAAATCCGTTATATGGCTGGCAGCTTAATATGCAAGGCCTGTTTAATGTATTAGATTTAGCCAAAGAAAAACATATAGATAAAGTGTATTGGCCCAGCTCTATTGCAGCCTTTGGCACAACCACTCCAAAACAAAACACCCCACAGTATACCGTAATGGAACCTACAACGGTTTATGGCATTAGTAAACAAGCCGGAGAACGTTGGTGCGAGTATTACTTTTTAAAATACGGAGTTGATGTGCGCAGCTTACGTTATCCGGGGCTTATTAGTTATAAATCGGCACCCGGCGGCGGCACAACCGATTATGCCGTCCATATTTTCCACGAAGCGTTAAAAAGCAAAAAATATGAATGCTTTTTATCGGAAGAAACTATGCTGCCTATGATGTATATGCCCGATGCCATACAAGCTACCATACAGATTATGCATGCTCCGGCACATGATATAAAAATACGCGGCGCCTATAATGTGGCAGGTATTAGTTTCAATCCCAAACAGATAGCCGAAGAAATTAAAAAACACATACCCGATTTTACAATTACTTACAAGCCCGATTTCAGGCAGGAAATTGCCGATACCTGGCCGCAAAGCATAAATGATGCTGAAGCCCGTAAACACTGGCACTGGAATCATAAATATGATTTACCAACCATGGTAAAATCAATGCTTGAAAATTTAAAGTAGAAAAATGTAACCTTTTGTTTTTATTACGTATAAGCGTAATAAAGGATGAAGGAGAATGAAGTCTGTTTCCATCTATTAAAAACTGGCTTATATCTAAAAGTTTTTAAGTATGAAAAAAAATATGTATATATTTGATAAAAGTTTGTTAATGAAACTAAAATTTAAGTTAATATTCTCATTTTTTGTGCTAAGTTATGGCTACGCCCAGCCGCAGTCATTTGAATTAGACCCATCTAACGGAAAAGATTCTATTAATATTATTGATTTTCAAGGTTTAAAACAAGGGCGCTGGATTATTTTTGGCCGCTCTAAACCAAATACTTGTTACCAATTAACATCTAAAGTAGAAGAAGGAAAATATACCGACAATAAAAAGAATGGTATTTGGAAAGAATACTTTTGCAACGGAAATACTAAAAACAAAATTACTTTTCAAAATGGCAGGCCTGATGGTTACGCTATAATGTACCACGAAAACGGTAAAATATCGGAAGAAGGAACCTGGAAAACCAATAAATGGGTGGGTAACTACAAATTATACTATGATAATGGCCAGGTACAACAAGAGTTTACCTTTAATACAGGCGGAAAACGTGAAGGCCCCCAAACATACTATTACGAAGATGGAACCAAACAAATAGAAGGAAACTGGCAAGGCGGTAAAGAAAGTGGCGCTGTTACTGAATATTACCCTAACGGCGATGTTAAAAAAGTAGTAAACTATAATAATGGCGATGCCGATGTAGCTACTATAAAAACATTTGATCCTAAAAAACCAATTAAAGAGGTTCCGCCTGAAAAAGTGGATAACTCAAAAAAAGTTATTGCTGACGCTAAGACCGAAACTCTGCAAGACCCAAAAGTTAAAGTACCTACAGTATTAAATGGGCAGCATGTTTTATACAATAAAAACCGCCAAAAAACTAAAGACGGCATATTTAAAGATAATCGCTTTATGGATGGAAAAAATTACAAGTATAATGATGATGGAATTTTGTTACGCATAGAAATATATAAAAACGGTGCGTATGTGGGAGATGCCCAGATAGACGAATAACCCCGTCTTTTTAGCTGATTTAATCCCCTGTTTTCATTGAAAACAGGGGATTTTTATTTTATGCCATGTTCTATAAAACATTACCTTTATGGGCTTAAATTTTCAGGTTACTATTACTAATGAGCAAAAAATATAACGAATACAAACAACTTAATCTTTCGCAAATAGGAAAAGATGTTTTAAAGCAGTGGGCTGAAAATAAAACATTTGAAAAATCGGTTTCTGAACGTGAGGGTAAAACACCTTTTGTTTTTTACGAAGGCCCGCCAAGTGCTAATGGCATGCCCGGCATACACCATGTAATGGCCCGTAGCATTAAAGATATTTTTTGCCGTTTTAAAACCATGCAGGGCTTTCAGGTTAAACGTAAAGCCGGATGGGATACACATGGCTTACCTATTGAGCTAGGTGTAGAAAAAGCATTAGGCATTACTAAAGAGGATATAGGTAAAAAAATTACCGTTGAGCAATATAACCTTGAGTGCCGCAAGGATGTAATGAAATATACGGACAAGTGGGAAGCCATTACAAGCCAAATGGG
>DATFTU010000496.1:0-2295 GCA_035261565.1 Bacteroidia bacterium | reverse complement strand
CAACAGGCCCACCAACCGAGGTTACACCACTCCCGCCAATAACAACTCTGTTGCTTGCACCAACTGCTGCATTGGCACCAAAGGCGGCACAATTTGTATAGCTAGCCAAACTTGCATCGGCACTATAACCTACAAAGGTGTTGTAATTACCCAATGTAGTGCCACCTGCAAATGTACCAATGGCTGTGTTGGCTGTTGTTGTTGCGGCATCGGATAAAGCTGCATAACCAACAGCTACATTATAAATACCTGTCGTAATACTGTATCCTGCTGTTGCTCCTATGGCAGTATTTGATTGCCCGCTGGTTGCTGATAATAATGATGCATAACCTAATGCCGTATTACTATTTGCATTGCCTGTACAATTTTTTAGAGCCTCGTAGCCAATGGCAGTATTGTCGCCGCCTGTTGTATTAGCAAAAAGTGCTCCCCAGCCCATAGCAGTATTGGCGACTCCTGTTGTATTTGCTGCTAAGCTTTTACCACCCACAGTTACATTATTGTTTCCGCTTGTATTAGCTGTAAGTGCCCACGCACCTGCTGCAAAATTTCCTGTACCTGTATTTGCATATAATGCACTATCGCCAAAGGCATCATTATATATACCGGTGGTATTACTGTATAAAGCATAATTGCCAAATGCTGTATTGGGTTTACCACTTGTATTGCTATGCAGCGCATTATTGCCCATAGCAGTGCTGCCATAAGCTGTGTTATTGACGCCGGCGCCGGGCCCAACAAACATACAAGAGCTTTTGTTATTTTGCCATAATACGGTATTACCCCCTAACTGATAACCGTTGGCAATAGAAGTAATATTTAAATTACCTGCTGATGTTACAATTACTTTTTGAGTTCGTACACCTGATGTTGCGCCCGAAGAAAAAACAATACTGCCGTAATCTCTTAACTCAAGAGTATTATTTGCCCGGTCGAAAATAATCCGATGATTGTTATCGGAGCTTCTGATTTGTCCGTTATCCTGAAAGTATAACTCATTATTAGAGGAAGAATCAGCCGACTGAGAAATTTGAATACCGCCGGCGGCATCCACATCAATAGGTTTATTGGGGGTATAGCTTGTACTCCCAAAACAGGCATAACCGCTAGGATAAACTTTAATTTGTGCATGTAGCGCTATGCTTAAAATAAAAAGTGTTGTTGTATAAATTAATTTTTTCATAAAAGGGTTAGTTAATTATGGCAAACTTATGTCATTTAGTCTATTTTAAAAATACAACTTTATCAAAAATCTTACATGTGTTAAGTAATTGCAAATCGAAATATATTACGTTAGTATAAAATCTCCCCATAGCACAGCAGGGCAGCAGCGAAAAACACCGCGCCCTACAAGACCTCTTACAATTAAAATAGAAATTGAAGTGAACGCAGCAAAAGATTTCAGGCTGTTTGAGCCCTTTGTAACCAAAGGGCGAGTTTCTGAAATCTGCGGAGTGAAACGCAACAATTTCATTTTAATTGTAAGCAGCCTTGATTTTTGGTTCTTTGCATCAAGGCAAAGAACAAGTAAAAACAAATACTGTGTTAGCCAAGCAAAAAGAAATTAAACGCAACAATTTCATTTTAATTGTAAGCTGCCTTGATTTTTGGTTCTTTGTATCAAGACAAAGAACATATAAATTATAACTTATTATTTACTCAATCAAATAACCCACACTAAAAAAAGTACTAAACCCTGTTTGTAACAAAGTATTAATATTTACTTTATTAGTGTTGGCAAAATAAGTTCTTCTCCATTCCGGTTTTGATATATCATAATCAATCTCCGCCGTTAACGATATGCTTAACTTACCTATTATAACCCGGGGCTGCAAACCAAACTTAGGCGCAAAAAACGGATTTTTTTGCCGCGTTAACTCGTTGCCATACAAGCGCAGCCTGCCGGTATTTAAACCAAAATTGGCAATTAAATGCAATGCTTTTAGTTTTTTAAAAAAATCAAACCCCGCGCCATAACCCAATACAAAGCCCGTAATATTGCATTTATAAATACCGTTTACATAAACCGGTTGTGGTATAATTTGGTTATAGTATAAATCATAGTTTCCAAAAAATGTTTTAGTAGTAGTTTTTTTATCTTCAGTAGTGTTTGGTATGTTAGCCACATTAACTCTAACACCAATAGTTTGCAGGGGTTTGCCTAAGGTAAAATTGTTTATGGTATTAAAATTATGGTCAAAACTATTGGTTAATGTTTTGTACCCGTAGTTAACTTCAAACACCATATATTCTCTATATCTGCCCGTACTATCTTTTTGGGCCAGTAAGCAAAAG
>DATFTU010000495.1:0-7130 GCA_035261565.1 Bacteroidia bacterium | reverse complement strand
ATGGTTTTAAATTACGGAGTTGATGTAGAGATTGGGAATAATTTGTTTTGGGCCAGCCCGTCAAATACCGGTTTTGGAAACGAAACAAGAGATCACAACAAAGAAAAGGCGAATTTAAAATTTAAGGCTGATATGCAAATGATAAAAGACCTTGGCTTTAATACCGTAAGGTTAGTTGGTATAGCCGAGTATATTTTCGAAAAAAATGTACCAGGCAAGTGGGCCAACACAAGCGATAAAACAAACAAGTTTATTGCTTTTAAAGGGCCAAGCGGCGAAAAATATTTTGCGGCTTTAGATGATATGTTTAAAATACTTAACGATGTAGGGCTTAAAGCTATTTTACTGGTTAACTCGTTTCCGGATGAAAATGGTGTTTCAGAAAATTATTGGGCCGCGCTCCTTCAACGATTTAAAAATGAAAAGGCTATACTTGCCTGGGATTTTTTTAACGAGCCTTTGTATTTTGATGGGAAGGACAGAAACAAAACAGAAGTATACAGAATAGTAAAAAAATGGAAACAAAACCGTAGCGCGCAAGACCCTAATCATCTATTTACTATCGGGCTAACCGGCTCAAGAGAAGTGTTTGAGTGGGATCCCAATATATTGGATGTAGACTTTGTTTCGATACACCCTTATGAGTTTCAGAAAGGAGAAGTTGAGGGCGAAATTTCGTGGTACGGAAAATATATGAAAAAACCCTGGATTATAGGAGAGACCGGCCTTTCGGCCGATAATGATTCTATTAGTTACGATACACAAAAACTGTACGCCCAAAAATTTATGCAGCATGCGGTAAATTGCGGAGCAAGTGGTTTTTCGTGGTGGCAGTATAAAGATGTAGAGTGGCACCGTTATCAATCTAATTTTTTAGGTTTACTTACCAACAAAGGGACTACAGTAACCAGCCATAAAGAACTTGTAGTTAATGGCACATTAAAACCGGTTGCTGCTTTATTTAAAGATTTTAACCCAAAACACAAGACCGGAGAATGCGATTGCCGCAATAACTACTATAACTACGATAGTATATTTAATTTTGCCGTTAAAGGCAAACTCGTTAATAGAAAAACAGGGCAACCCATAGAAGGTGGCACTATAGTTGCCTGGAACCAATATTACGGATCATCGAATTTAACGTTTACCAAACCTGATGGCTCGTTTACTGTTTACGGAAAAGATAAACTATACCATTTTATTGCCTCAGCCACTTTAATGGATTATTACCGCACAAATTTTGATTGGGATAAAATTATCATTACCAACGAAAAAGGTGTACCTACATATAATATTGGCACCATAAAAATAAATCCTTTAGAACTACCCAGCCATTAATATGGATGAAATAAAAAAACAAGATAACTCTTATATCATCCAGCTTGACGGCCTTCGTTTTTTTGCCATCCTATCTGTAATGATAGGCCATTGGTTACAATGGCAAATTAATAAACCTATTGTACAAGGATTTCCTTTTGGAAACGGGGTTATTTTATTTTTTGTACTTAGCGGATACCTGATTACCGATATTTTATTACGCAATAAAATTAAATCGGTAGAAATTGCTATTCCTAAATCAACGTTACTAAAATCTTTTTACATGCGGCGCGTGCTCCGTATATTTCCTCTTTACTTTGCTACTATTTTTTTTCTGTTTTTTATTTCTTATAAAAATACCCTGGAAATTTTTCCGTGGTTAATCACATTTTCATCTAACATTTATCAAACCATTCATAATGTTTTTGTAGGCGACTTTAATCACTTTTGGTCTTTGGCGGTAGAAGAGCAGTTTTATTTGTTTTGGCCCTGGATTATAATTTTAATGCCCACCAAATACAGCGAAAAAATTATTATTGGTTTAATAGGCCTTTCGTTACTAACCAGGGTTTATTTGTTTATTTATTTTCCTGACAAATGGATGGCTAACACCTATTTTACATTTAGCTGTATGCATGCTTTAGGTATTGGAGCTTTAGTATCCTATTGGAATATTTACAGAAAAAATATTATTTCGTTTTTTTCTAAACTTGGGTGGGTTATGGCAAGTGCATTTATATATTTTATCATACACTATTTCTGCTTTTTAAAAAATATAGGCTGGCTGCATGCTATATTTGATGATGTGCTTTTTGCTCTTATGTCAGCGTTTATTATAAACTATGCCGCACAAAATAAGTTTACAGGCATATTTAAATACATACTCGAAAACAAGTTTGTGGTTTATTCAGGTAAAATTTCGTACGGCTTATATGTTTTCCATTTATTTGTACCCGGCTTTTTTTGGGGTTATTTATCGGGCAAAATTGGAGTAGATATTACAAACAAATACACCGCTGTTATTGTGTTTTATTTTATAACATTTGCCATGGCTCACATCTCATGGAAATATTTTGAGAATCCCATAAACAATTTGAAAAAATACTTCCCGTATTTAAAAAAGAAAGAATAAAAAATTTGCTAAGTTTTACTTGGCAGCCAGCTTAACTCCCATTACGTATTTTAAAACCGCATCTTTTTCCTCGTCAGAAATTTGGGCTTTTCTTGCCATACGGTTTATAATGCCGGGAAGGTCGTCTTCACTAAAATTAGTAATTTTTTTTGCTCCGTGGCACCCGGTACACGATGCTCCGTAATACACATCATGCCCTTTTTGTAAAGAGGCCGTAGTTGCATCAGGATATTTTTTTTTAGCGGCATCAACTTGTATACTCGTCACGTCGGTTGTTGGTGCAGCAGGCGCTGTAGTAGTATTTGTTGTTGTAGCCAAAGCGGTAGTTGTTTTAGGGCTACACGCTGAAACCAATATACTTACATATAATGCCGCGAAAGGAATTATTTTTTTCATCTGTAAAATAATTTTACTCTTTAAAATCCCAGGTTTCTAAAAACTTAGTTGTATAGTTGCCTTGCTTAAAGTTTTCGTTTTGCATTAATTTTAAATGAAACGGAATAGTTGTTTTTACTCCTTCAATAACATACTCGCTTAATGCACGGTACATTTTTGCAATGGCTTCTTCGCGGGTTTGTGCTACGGTAATTAGTTTACCTACCATGCTATCATAATTTGGCGGTATGGTATAACCACTATACACATGGCTATCTACACGTACACCATGCCCGCCCGGTGTATGTAATGTTGTAATTTTACCAGGAGACGGTGCAAAATTTTTAAATGGGTCTTCAGCATTAATACGGCACTCAATAGCGTGTAATTGCGGATAATAATTTTTACCTGAAATAGGTACTCCGGCAGCCACTAATATTTGCTCGCGTATTAAATCATAATCAATTACTTCTTCGGTAATAGGATGTTCAACCTGAATACGCGTATTCATTTCCATAAAATAGAAATTACGGTGCTTGTCAACCAAAAACTCAATAGTACCAACACCTTCGTAGCCAATTGATAAAGCAGCTTTAACCGCAGCTTCGCCCATAGCATCACGCAATTCGGGTGTCATAAAAGGAGAAGGAGTTTCTTCTACCAATTTTTGGTGACGGCGTTGTACCGAGCAATCGCGTTCACTTAAATGGCAGGCTTTACCATACTGGTCGCCTACAATTTGAATTTCGATATGGCGAGGCTCTTCAATATATTTTTCCATATACATAGCCCCATTACCAAACGCTGCAGAGGCCTCGTGTGTAGCGCTATCCCATGCGGCTTGAAAATCTTCTTCTTTCCAAATAATGCGCATGCCTTTACCACCACCGCCGGCAGTAGCTTTTATGATAACAGGATACTTAATATCTTTTGCTAATTTAATACCTTGTTCTGCATTTTCTAAAAGCCCGTCAGAACCAGGTACACATGGCACTCCATTTTTTATCATGGTTGCTTTAGCATTACTTTTATCGCCCATGGCGTTAATCATTTCGGGCGATGCGCCAATAAATTTTATCTTATTCTGACGGCATATTTCAGAAAATTTTGCATTTTCAGATAAGAAACCGTAACCAGGGTGTATGGCATCGGCATTGGTAATTTCGGCCGCTGCAATAATGTTTGCCATGTTTAAGTAACTCTCTTTACTTGGAGGCGGGCCAATACAAACAGCCTCATCGGCAAACTTAACATGTAAAGAATCTTTATCAGCGGTAGAATAAACGGCTACTGTTTTTATACCCATTTCTTTACACGTACGCAAAACACGTAAGGCAATTTCTCCGCGATTAGCAATTAGTATTTTTTTAAACATCTATTTTTAATTTGATGATTTGAAAATTAGTTGATTTAAAAGTTTACTCCCGATGATCTGAAAATTTATATTTTCAAAATTACCGGAAGCAAACAGCAAATTAATTAGGCAGTTGGGTCAACCAAAAAAAGTGGTTGGTCGTATTCTACCGGAGTGGCGTCGTTTACCAACACTTTTACAATTTTACCTTTAACGTCGCTTTCAATTTCGTTAAATAACTTCATAGCCTCAATAATACAAACTACTTTACCTGTGCCAACCTCATCGCCAACGTTTACAAATACAGGTTTATCAGGACCCGAAGAGCGGTAGAATGTACCAATCATGGGTGATTTAATGGTTATGTATTTGCTATCATCATTACCGGCAGCAGGAGGCGTTGCAGTTGGTGCTTTAGCCTCGGCGGCAGGAGCCGCAGCTTGCGGAATTATTTGTGGCTGTGGAGCCTGAATATATTGTTGAGGAGCGGCTTGCTGATAAACAACCTGCGCTTCATTTTTTTTACCTGAAGGAGTTTTAATTACAATTTTAACCTCTTTGGTTTCAAGCTCTACTTCGCTTACACCCGATTTGGCTACAAATTTTATTAAATCTTGGATTTCGGTTAGTTTCATGGTTATTTGTTTTAGTTGATGTATTTGTTTGTTGTGTGTTCTGTTTTAAAATTTTTAATACGCCCATTTAAGCCATATGGCGCCCCAGGTAAACCCACCGCCAAAAGCCGACAAAATCAGGCTATCGCCTTTTTTAAATTTTTTCTCATAATCCCATAATAAAAGCGGAACGGTGCCGGCCGTTGTGTTACCGTAACGCTCAATATTCATTAATACTTTTTCGGGCCCCAGGCCCATACGCTCGGCCGTTGCATCTATAATACGTTTATTAGCCTGGTGCGAAACCAGGTAAGCAATATCATCTGATTTTAAATTGTTGCGATTCATAATATCAACTGAAACCTCAGCCATATTATACACCGCATGTTTAAAAACAGCCTGCCCTTCCTGATATACATAATGTAATCGTTTATCAACCGTTTCGTGCGATGCAGGCATTAACGAACCGCCTGCTTTCATATGCAAATGCTGACGGCCGGCGCCATCAGTTTTTAAAACAAAATCTTGTATACCATTATCATCGCTGGTGGGTTCTAATAAAACCGTACCTGCTCCATCACCAAAAATTACGCAGGTAGAACGGTCTTCGTAATCTAAAATAGAGCTCATTTTATCGGCTCCCACTATTACTACTTTTTTATAGGTACCGTTTTGTATAAACTGTACTCCGGTAACCAGGCTGTATATAAAACCACTGCAAGCTGCCGAAACATCATAACTCCAGGCTTTAGTAGCACCAATTTTATCGCAAATAATATTTGCCGTTGCCGGAAAAACCATATCGGGTGTTACCGTAGCGCAAATAAGTAAATCTATTTCCGCCGGCGATATGCCTCTTTTTTTACATAACTCTAAAACAGCAGCGCTTGCCATATCTGAGGTGCCCTTACCGGGCTCTTTTAAAATACGGCGCTCCTTTATACCTGTACGACTTATAATCCATTCATCGGTAGTATCAACTATTTTTTCCAATTCCTGGTTGGATAAAATATAGTCGGGCACGTAGCCTGCAACAGCAGTTATGGCAGCTCTTATCATACTTAGTTAAATGCTTCTTTTATTTTATCGGGCAAATTAGCATCCGAAATTTCTTTAGCTAACAACAAACTATTTTTTATGGCCAACGGAGATGATATACCGTGGCAAATAATAACGGTTGAGTTAATACCTAATATAGGTGTGCCACCGTATATTTCGTAATTAAACCTGTCAAAAAATTCATCAGTCATTTTTTTACGCCTCAGCATTCCGTAAAAAGATTCGCAGGCTTTTAAAACCACATTACCTGTAAAGCCTTCACAAACAATTACGTCTGATTTTTCGTTAAATAAATCGCGCCCCTCAACGTTACCTACAAAATTAAAGTCTTTGCTGTCTTTCATTAAGTTATATGCAGCCTGAGATACTAAATTGCCTTTCTCAGCTTCTTCGCCTATATTTAAAAGAGCAACGCGAGGTTTATTTATTTTGTAAACGTGTTCGGTAAATAAAGAGCCCAAAATACCAAATTGGTATAATACATCGGGTTTGCAATCGGCATTAGTACCTACATCAAGCATAAAACCTACTGAACCATTAAGCTTTGGCAGAATTGTACCTATACTTGGGCGAATAACGCCCGGCACTACTTTTACCGAGAACATGGCCCCAACCATCATAGCGCCTGTATTACCTCCGCTAATAAAGCCTTGTATTTTGTTTTCTTTAAGATATTTAAAACCTAAAGCTATGCTTGAGCTGGGTTTTTGGCTAAGCGCTTTAGTTGGGTGCTCGCCCATTTGAATAACATCGGTAGTATGAACGTACTCAAATGTATTTGAGTCGGTTCCTTTTTCGGTAAAATACTTTTTGGCTATATCACTATCACCAAAAAGTACAATTTTTATATGAGGGGGTAATTCTTTTGAAGCTAAAATGGCCGCTTCAAGCTCATTATTAGGAGCAAAATCGCCTCCCATTATATCTAATCCTATCTTCACTTTTTATGTTGAATAAAAAAATTTAATCGGCGGCTAAGGAACTAATTTTTCCATAAAATTCCTATCAAAAAACATTAAGTTTTAAACAAGAAAATGCGTGTTTTTTGTTAAAAAACACGCATTTAAAGCAAAAAAACAGGCTTTTGGCCTGTTTTATGCAATTTTTAGTGTTTTCTATTTTACAGCTTTTTCCATTACTACTTTTCCTTTGTAGTAAAGTTTTCCTTCGTGCCAATGAGCACGGTGCCATAAATGAGCTTCGCCGGTTGTTTGATCAACACCCAGTGTTGGAGTTGCGCCTTTATATGTAGACCTGCGGCTACGAGTGCGGGCTTTTG
>DATFTU010000494.1:0-2763 GCA_035261565.1 Bacteroidia bacterium | reverse complement strand
AAAATAGTTCCACTGTTAGATTTTATTCCACCTGTACTAACATTTAATCCTGATAAAGCGGCATAATTGGCAACGCCTGGTGTTTCGCCAACTATTTTCATCAGCTTTGTAATGAGTTGTACCGATTGAATGGTGGATGATGCCTCTGGCAACTCATACGTAATTTGCACTCGCCCCAAATCTTCATTTGGTATAAAGCCGGTTGGTTTAAGCTTAAATAAAAAACCGGTTGCCACACCAATACAAACCAATAAAATAACTATATATTTAGATGCGCTAATACCTTTTTTAACTCCGTTAGAGTAGGATTTGGTAAGTTTTTCAAAACGTGTATTAAACCAAAAAAAGAATTTATTTATCCCTCTCGATTTTTCATCAATAACATGTGGCTTTAATAATAAGCTGCACAAGGCCGGCGTTAACGATAAAGCTATAAAAGCCGAAATTATAATAGATACGGCAATGGTTATTGCAAACTGCTGGTATAACCTGCCCACAATGCCCGGTATAAAAGCCACAGGCACAAATACCGAGGCAAGTATTAAGGCTACAGCAATTACCGGTGCAGTTATATCTTTCATGGCCTGCGTAGTGGCCTCCTTAGCCGACAATTTTTCTGCATTAATATAGTGCTGCACAGCCTCAACAACAATAATAGCGTCATCAACCACAATGCCTATGGCTAACACAAAACCAAATAACGTTAATGTGTTTATAGTAAAACCAAGCGGAACAAAAAAAATAAACGTGCCTAATATTGATACAGGAATTGCCAATAAAGGGATGATTGTAGTGCGCCAGTTTTGCAGAAATAAAAATACTACAAATGCCACCAGGCATAAAGCAATAATAAGTGTTTGTACAACTTCTTTTATAGATGTTTTTACTATTGTAACAGCTTCAAAGGGCACTTTATATTCTACATCTTCCGGAAAAGATTTTTTTAATCTTTCTAGTTCAGCATATACTCCATTAGCTACATCTAAAGCATTACTTGATGGAGCTTGGTAAACCATAAGATACGAAGCACGTTTGCCATTTACATATGAGTTGCTCGAATAAGTAAATTTACCTAACTCTACTCGCCCAATATCTTTTAAGTAAACCATTTCTCCTAAAGCGGGTACTGTTTTTACAACAATCTTTTCAAAATCTGCCACCCGGTTTAACCGGCCATTTACCAGCACACTTAACTCATATGTTTGCGAAGCTTGTTGTGGTGGCGCACCAACCGAACCGGCAGCCACTTGTACATTCTGCTCATTTAAAGCATTTATAACATCCTGCGGAGTTATCGAATATGTTGCCATCCTCTCAGGGTTTAACCAAATACGCATGCTAAAATTATCGGCACGTGTGGTTATATCTCCAACACCTGGCACACGCAACAAAGCATCCATTAAAAAAATGTTAGCGTAATTATCTAAAAAAGTAATGTTGTGAGTTTCCTTTGGTGAGTATAGTGCAACCAGCATTAAAGCGCTGGTATTTTTTGCGCGTACAGTTATGCCTAAACGGCTTACTGATGTTGGTAATAAAGGTTTGGCTATACCGACCCTGTTTTGTACATCAAGCGTAGCAATATTAATATTGGTTCCCACTTTAAAAGTTGTATTTATGGATACTAAACCCGAAGCCGTACTGTTACTTTGTATATACTCCATACCCTCAACACCATTTATGGCTTCCTCAATTGGAGTTGCAACAGTTTGCTCAACCGTTATGGCATCTGCCCCTGTATAGTTAGCTGAAACCGAAACAGCCGGCGGAGTAATATTAGGATACTGATTGATGGGTAATGTAAAAATACAGATAACACCCAGTATAACAATTACCAATGATATAACCATGGCCGTAATGGGTCTTTTTATAAATGTATCGGCAATCATGTTCCTGGTGTATCTTGTTCATCCTGTTTACTTTCTTCAGGCGGTGTATTCTTGTCCTCGGTATTTTTCTCATCCGCCTGCTTATTTTCTTTTTTAGCTTCCCTGTTTTTTGCTAATTCTTCAAGTTGTTCTTTTCCGTAAGCAATTTTTACAATTACAACAAACAGCACTGGCACAATAAATATAGCTATGGTTGATGCAGCCAGCATACCGCCTAATACAGTAACGCCAATAGTGCGGCGGGCTATGGCGCCTGCACCACTGGCAAATACCAGTGGCATAACACCTAAAATAAAGGCAAGCGATGTCATTACAATGGGCCGTAGCCTTAACGACACAGCATCAATGGTTGATTTAATTAAATCTTCTCCGCCGTCAACTCTCACTTTAGCATACTCAACAATCAATATGGCATTTTTTGCTGCAAGGCCTATCAGCGTAATAAGGCCTATTTGTGCATATACGTTATCGGTTAAACCAGGCATGCAGGTAAGCGTAAGTATAGCGCCAAATGCGCCAACAGGTACAGCCAGTAAAACTGATAGAGGTACCGACCAACTTTCGTACAACGCCGCCAGAAAAAGAAATACAAAGGTTAACGAAAGTATAAATATGTAAATGGTTAACGAGCCCGCTTCAATTTCTTCATAACTCAAACCCGAAAAATCGTACCCATAACCCTGCGGCAAAATTCGGTCGGCAAGTTCTTTAAGTGCTTCGATGGATTGACCACTGCTATATCCATCGCCCGAAGTACCATCAATTTCTGCCGAACGGAAAATATTAAAATGAGATTGTAACGGAGCGGTTTCAGTTGGTTTATAACTGATAAAAGAACTGAGCGGTAAAATTTCTCCTGCCTGGTTTTTTACAT
>DATFTU010000493.1:0-3745 GCA_035261565.1 Bacteroidia bacterium | reverse complement strand
ATGTAAAATACCCCGCAGGCGAAGCGGTAAGAGTATATATTGATGTAGTATCAGCTAAACCGACGTGGTTTATTTTTTGCTGAAACAAATACACCAAGCCGTTGCTTATCAAATTTCCGTTAGGCTCTTTTACCAGGCCCGATAAACTGTCTGATTGGTTTACACTAATATTAAACCCGTTCGAAGCATAAGCATAACAACCCGTTGCATTATCTTTTACTTGGCCAGTAACATATAAAGGTGTTGGTGATGGAGTGGAAGCTGTAGAAACTGTAAATACGGCAATACCGGGGTTTCCTGTAAAAGTATAAGTTGTTCCGGCTTGGTACCCGTCCCACTCATAGCTATAATTTCCGGTGGCAGGTGTTACAAAAGCTGTCAGCGTATCGGGTTGCCCCTGGCACACACTAGTCAGGCTTGCTTTTATCGAATCTATGACCGGCGCGTTATAAATGGTTATCGTTTGTTTTGTCGAGTCCATAAACGATGTGGTGTCAGATGTGCCATAAGCAAAAAGTTTTACAGTAAAGTTCCCTATTCTCGGAAAACCATATGTCCACGGGCTTCCCGTTCCTTGTAAAGTATCGTTTACATACCACCTGAAATAAGTTGCGTTAAGCGATGTGCTGTTAAACGTTACACCATACCCAACGCACGGGCCCGATGATGCCGTGTCAGTATAACTGGCAACCGGCAAACCTAAAGCGCCAATGTTACCATTTACAAAACTGGTATCGGGGCTGTAATTCATATAACCTGCTGCATATAGTTTGTTGTTAAACAATTCAAGGTTTTCATAACTATCGGTGTAGTTTCCTTCTAAATACGTATTGCCCGATGAGTGGTGCAAGCCTGTATTTTTTGTATAGGCATATATAGCAGGGCTATTGCTTCCGTTATAAACCTGCAACCATAATTTGCCCAAGCCTGTTTTCATAGTATTTGCTCCATTGCTCCAGTTGGTTGCAATAGTACTATCGGCAGGGTTGGTGCCAATATACCCTTTCCAGGTGGGGGTAATAGTACTGTCGGTAGTATACCAAACAGGTAACGAGCAAGGTGCATAATATCCCGCAACCGATACTAATAAAGTATCCATATTCAATACTTCAAATTTATTAAAATAATTACTGGTGGTGGGTGTTAACCCCAGGTTGCTAAACGCTGGCTGTATCCGTGTAATAGTATCCCAGTGGCTGCCATCAACGGTACTTAATATATTTGAGTACGTATTGTAGTTAACATCGGTAATAATAGTGCTTATATATAAACGGTGTTTCCAAACAATAGCGTCGTTAATATTATTAATGCCCGACCCTGCCGAAAACTCCGCAGCATTAACCCAATGTGGGTTAGTTACCGGTGATTTATAGATAGATGCAAACAACGAGTTATTGCCATTAGTACTTGGGTTAACAAAAGCGTAAATACTATCATTGGTTCCTCCGGGAGAGAATAGGGCAAGTGCGCCTAAATTCGACCCATTTGGGTCAAGCTTGTTAACACTGGCACTCGCTGTATCATAATGTATGGTATCGTGTATGGCATAGGTTGTTCCGTCAAACCTGTATACCTGTGGTGTAACAGGGCCGTTATTACCGTTTGCTCCGGTACCAATAAACATATAGTTGTTGTTAGCTGCCACGCCGCAAATAAAATCGCCGGTATTGGCAATGTTATAAAAGCCTGTATCTTGGGTAAATGTAGTACCGTTTAATGATGAAAATATGCGCAATTTGGCAGGATTATTCTCATTTTGTACATTGCTGTGCGTATTGCTTAAGCGCCCCAATGATGCCGCTGTACTATCGCCGCCCACATACAGCTTGCCTTTAAACAGTTTTATAAATTCAAAATTGGCGTGTACACTTAGTCCGTTATGGTTAATAGTATCCCAATCGTCCTGGGCTTTAACGCTAACACCTATTAAAAATAAGGCGGCTAATAGTAATTTTTTCATCTAAGTAATTTTTTGGTTAAAAAAAGCAGGCTAAAGTTAAGGCATTTGATGTAAACACTAATAATTACCCCTGCTTTTTAACGATTTTCTGCGCATTTTCACCTATCAATAACCTCTTTTTGCAGAAAATCTGTTAATTTTTTAACATGGAAACTTGCAAGACAAAATTAGTTTCCATAGTTTTGCTCCCGATTTATAACAATGGAAGTAAAAGATAAAATATTAGACACCTCACTAAACCTTTTTTACAAGTATGGTATCAAGGCTATTACTATGGATGATATTGCTAAGGAGATGGGCATATCTAAAAAAACCATATATCGCTTTTTTAAAGAAAAAGATGACATCGTTAACCAGTTAAGCGAAACCGAGCTGAAAAAAAATCAGCTTATGATGGAAGAAATGCGTAAACAGGCTAACGACCCCATTCACGAAATGATTTTAATTTCCATCCACATGCAAAAGGTGTTTGCCGAAATTAACCCTGTTTTTTTCTACGATTTAAACAAGCAGTTTTCAAAAGCGCTTAACGATTTTAAAAAGTTTAAAACCGAATGCATTTGTACCAACATTAACCGCAACATTACCGAAGGGGTAAAACTGGGTTTATACCGTGCCGATTTGGATATTGATTTTGCAGCGCAGTATCGCGTATTACAAATGGATATGTTTATGGGTGGCTCCGATTTTGCGTTCGAAAACGTATCTATGGCAAAAGCGCACCAACTTATTATGGACATTTTTATGCATGGCATATCAACCGTAAAAGGGCACAAGCTCATTAATAAATATAAAAACAAACAAGAAGAAGAATAAATATATGAACACCAAAAAAAGCATACTTGCAGCAATAGCCTTACTATGTATAGGGCAGCTAAAAGTGTATAGCCAGGCAGATACCGCAACCAAGCAATTTACTTTGCAGGCGGCTATCGACTATGCACTAAAACACAACATGACCTATATGAATGTTGAAAACGATGCCCAGTATAATACTTACAAAAAAAAGGAGCTAACCGCGCAGGGTTTACCGCAAATTAACGGTAGTGCCGATTTGCGTGATAACGCCTTGCTTCCTACTTCATTATTACCGGGGCAGTTTTTTGGCGCGCCCGCGGGCACGTATGTTCCGGTTAAATTTGGGGTACAGTATAACCTTACGGCAAGTGCTTCGGCAACCCAGCTGATTTTTAGCAGCGATTATATTGTGGGCTTGCAGGCTGCTAAAGGCCTGGTAACCCTGTCGCAAAAAAACGTATTGCGCAGCAAAGTCGAAACGGCTCAAAATGTATCAAAGGCTTATTATGGAGTGCTTATAAATAAAGAACGCATAAAAATTCTTGATATAAATATCGACCGCGTAAAAACACTAAAAGATAATACAACCGCTTTAAACCAAAATGGTTTTGCCGAACAAATTGATGTACAGCGTTTAGAAGTAAATTATAATAACCTGGTTACCGAAAAAGAAAAAACACTTCGCCTGGTTGAAGTTAGCGAGCTTATGCTAAAATTTCAGATGGGGTATGATTTACGTGCCAATATTGAGTTAACCGATAACCTGAACAAAATTGAAAATGGCCAGGATGCACAAAACGTAAACTCCGATAAAGTTGACCCAAGCAACCGCCCCGAGTATATGGTGCTTGAAGCGCAGCAAAAATTAAACGAACTTGATTTAAAGCGTTACCGCATGGCATATTTGCCGTCATTAAATGCCTATGGTTTGTTAGCCGAGCAGTTTCAAAAATCTAATTTAGATTTCAGTTCAAAAAGCTGGTTCCC
>DATFTU010000492.1:0-2146 GCA_035261565.1 Bacteroidia bacterium | reverse complement strand
ATGTAGAATAACTTACTGCGGTAGTAAAACTACCGGCTGTACCTGTACCCAACAAAACAGATGTACCATATCCGTAATAGTTAGCCGTTGCTATATCAATGGCGCCATCATTATTAAAATCTCCCGTAGTAAGGTCGTACGGGCTCGAGCCTACTGAAAAAGTTGTAGCAGTGCCAAAACTACCCGATCCATTATTTAAAAATTCACATACATTATTGCCTGTACTGCTTACAACAGCAATATCAGGCCCGTTTATTCCGTCAAAATTTGCGGTTGTAATAGCATAAGGACTTGTAACCGTATATGTAACCGGCGTAGCAAAACTAAAAACACCTGTACCTGTGCTTGTATTTAAAAGAACATTTATGCCGTTATTGGCACTACTAATTATGGCTACATCAATTTTGTTATCGGTATTAAAATCGGCAACAGTAATAGCTTTTGGGCTGGCAATGGTTGTAAAGCTATTGGCTGAGTTAAAAGTTCCGTCTCCGTTACCCGACAAAACAGATATGTTGGCAGAGCCATTGTTTACTGTCATAATATCTTGTTTGCCATCTCCGTCAAAATCGGCCACCGCTAAATCATATGGGTTTGAACCGGAAGCTAAAGAGTATGTGTTTGTTGTGCTAAAAGTTAAACTAGTACCCGAGTAATTCATATAAACACTTAAGTTGGCAATTGTTGCACTATAGCTAACAGCCACCATATCAGGTATACCGTTATTGTCAAAGTCTCCATTTCGTGCCGAATAAGCGGTATTTGGTGTAGAATAAGTTTGTGCTGTATTAAAGCAAACTTGTGCCTGTATTTGTTTACCAAAAATAAATAAAACGATAAATATAATTTTTTTCATATTGATTAATTTAGGGTAATAAAAGTACGGCAAAATTGTTTGTTGGCACAAAACATTAACAAAAAATAATATCTTGGCTAAATTTATTTTACATCAGCCATAAGTTTTCTGATAAATGGCGAAATAACAATTAATAAAATACCGCAAACTAAAGCATAAATAGCTAAATGCTTATACCCATCTGTATAGGCTTGTAGTTTAACTAATAGTGAAGCATTTTTATCATCGGTCGACATTTCGGCTCCAAATATGCCTGCAGCATATTGTCCATAAGCACTTGCTAAAAACCAAAACCCCATCATCATGCCGTACAAATGTTTAGGTGATAATTTTGTAACCACCGACATGCCTATTGGCCCAAGGCATAACTCCCCAAACGTAATTATTAAAGTGGCAATAGTAAATACATTTAATGAAGTAACTCCTTCGGTATCGGCAAAAAAACGGGTATAATAAAAAACATAAAAAGCTAAAGCCAAAAGTAAAAAGCCGATGCCAAATTTTACAACTGTGTTGGGTTCTATTTTGCGCTTATACATAGCAATCCACAATATACCCATAATAGGTCCAAAAATTATTACAAATAGCGAGTTAGCACTATTATTTACAAAATTGGGATCCATGGGTATAGACAATAAATGATGGTGCAAATTGTTGGCAGCAAACAAACTAAGCGAGCCTCCGCTTTGCTCAAAAAAAGCATTAAAAAATAAATAAAATAAAATAAACGTAAAGGCAGCAAGTAGTTTTTTTTGTGCTCCAAAATCTTTAATCTTATAAGCTTCGTATAAAAAATATAATATAGCCAATGGGCCAATGGTATACATAAAAGCATCTGTGTAATCGGTATCCTTTACCATAATAAAAATTAAGGGAATACTTAGTAAAGAGCCCACATATACAGCCACTTCTTTAAGTGTACGCTTATTTGCCGAAAGGTTTAACAAAGGAGAATTGCCAATAGGGCCTAAATGTTTTTTTGTAAAGGCAAAAGTAATTAGTCCAATTACCATAACAATGGCGGCAGCCAAAAAGGCATAACTCCACGATTGATACTTGCCCAAATACACACATAAAATACCACCTAAAAAAGCCCCCAGGTTTATACCTGAATAAAATAAACTAAAACCTGCATCGCGCCTCTCATCATGTTCGTGATATAGCTCACCCACCATCGATGATATATTTGGCTTAAAAAAACCGGTACCAATAATAGAAAGCGTAATACCCAAGTAAAAAAAATCGTGTGGCGAAACAGCAATTAACAGGTTGCCTAACACCATAGTAATA
>DATFTU010000491.1:0-4871 GCA_035261565.1 Bacteroidia bacterium | reverse complement strand
ACCGCCGTGCCCGACGAAGATAAAGTAAACATAGCCTGGGAAACGATAACCGAAACCAACAACGCATACTTTACCGTAGAGAAAAGTAAAGACGGTATAAACTTTACTAAAGTAATTGATGTGCCCGGCGCGGGCAACAGCACTACCTACAGAAATTATGCGGAGGTTGATTACCAGCCATACGAGGGCACATCGTACTACCGGTTGAAACAAACCGATAACAACGGTGCGTATAAATATTTTACGATGGTGCCGGTAAACTTTAAGGCACGCAAAAATATTTTGGTATATCCTAACCCAATAAATAACAACACTAACTTAAACGTAAAACTAAGCGGTTATGAAAACCAGGAAGTAACCGTAGTATTAAGAGATGTGCAAGGCAGAGAATTTATAACCAAAGTATTTTTAACGATGGAGGGCAATGATATATTTGTGGTTGAAGAAACCAAAACACTGCCACCGGGTACATATATAGTAACGGCATCAACCAACGATAAAATATTTAACTACAAATTGGTTGTAAGATAAGTTATAAGTTGGTGTTATTTATTTTTTAGCAGTTCAGATACTTCTGTATTAAGAGCTATGCTAATTTTTATTAATGTAAGCACAGAGGGATTCATTTCGCCTTTTTCAATTCGTTGAATGGTGCTTTTTGCAACATCTGAATTATCGGCAAGCTCTTGCTGGCTTATACCATTTACATTACGTTTTTTGCGAATGTTGTTTCCGATACGTTGTAAGTGCTTTTTTTCTTGTTGTTGCATTATAACAAAGCAAGAAATTCCGTTTTATTTTAATGGCAGCGTATTTGCTGCCAGTTTTTTATTACTTTAGCTAATAGAATGAAAAACAAAATACCCAAAACCAAACTTGAAATTGAGTTAACCTGCGATAAAATACTTTTAGTACAACAGGTTAAGAGCTTGCCGGCACATTTACAAGCCGTACTTAACACCCTTGATGTAATTTTAAATGAGAAGAAGTAATTTTTTTGTATAATACCAACAAGGGTAAAGAAATGACTATTCGTAAAAGAAAGATTTATCAATTTTAATTTTATTGAGAACTTCTGTATTGATTTTAAGTACATGAAAAACCTTTAATAAGGTTATAATGGTAGTATTTGTTTCTCCGTTTTCAATACGCCTTATTTGTTTTTCATCCGTATTAAGCTCGATAGCTAATTGTGTACGAGAATATCCTTGCTCTAAACGGTGTTTAGATACGATTTCTCCGATTTTTGCCAGCGCAATTTGTTTTTTAGATTTAGCCACATACAATATTGGAATAAAAAATAGTTTTTAATTCGGTCATTTATGTCCGAATATTTTTTATTTTTGATTCAAAAAAACGAGACGTGAAAACCCAAACACCGAAAACCAAACTTGAAATTGAGTTAACCTGCGATAAAATACTTTTGCAACAACAGGTTAAACAGTTGCAAGCGTATTTGCAAGCTGTGCTTAATACCCTTGATTTAGTTTTGAATGAAAAAAAATAAAACCGAACACTTAAAGATTAAGATAAAGTAAATGTAAGTTATACTTCTAAAATTCTTCTTGTTAAAACAGTACAAAAAAGTACATAATCTTACATGTGTAAGATTATATCAAAGGTTGTATTTTTTATGTCATGAAAAGAGCATACCATTGCATTAAATAAAGATTCTTTTTTTTCTAAATACAAAATATAAACTTACAACATGGATATGCAATTAAAAGATGCTATTAGCATTGTTGACAGCTTAAAAACACTGGATGAATATTCACTTCCTTTTTGGTTGTCGTTAGCTATACCAATTTATTTTGTATTTATAAAGAAGATTGTTTCTGATGGTGATGCAGGTGATGTGCCTAAAACATTTGCACAAAAAATAATTGGTTTTTTTTCGTTACCAAAAGTAAATTCATTTGTAATTTTTATCAGCGCAATATTATTTGTTTGGGGGGCTTGCCGCATTGTAAAAGGTAATGAGGAAAAGCAACGAATAAGAGACTTAGGCTGGAGATTAAAAGGGAATTTTCTTTTATATAATTATTATAAATCGGATACAACTAATATTTGTAATAACATAAGTATAACCGTAGATGAATTAAAAAAAATAACCAATATGTACCCTAAGGAATTTTCATTTGTAGATAGAAAAACTATAGTGCTTACGGACTCTTTATACAGAATGAATATTTTTAAAAATTGCGAAAAACAATTACATGCTTATTTGAGCAACCCTGATGTGCCTTATGGTACGCCTATTCCATTTCAGGAACTTTATAATAAGTGTGATAATTTTACAATACCTGTTGTATTTAAGCTTATTCAGGATTCAGGTAAAAAATACTCTTTTATAAGTACTAAAATTATGCGTAAGCCTGACAGTATTGTAGTATTTAAGATAATAAAATTAGCTTCTATTAAATAACCAATAAACATACAACACCATGATGTACTTAAACCAACTAACAGAACAGGACTGGGATAAAATGACCAGCGATATTACAAACATCAGCACTATTGATGAAGATGTAATTCACACAAATGTAGGAAATGCTCTTAATGATTTGGGGTATGATGTATCTGACTCGGATACCGATGAAATTATTACACCCAAAATAAATCTTACCAGTCCGCAAGAAGCGATGGATTATGCAGCAGACACGGAGCCTTTAAGTGCAGATGATGCTAACAGTAAGGGGAAAAGATTCTGGCACAGAATAAAAGACAAACTAAAGCCAATGATTTGCCAGAAGACCGATTCGGATAGCGGTGTAAAAGATACTGTAAAAACTTTACTTCCGGTAATACTTACTGCATTAGGTTTTGCAACTGTAGGCCCACTTATAATGGCTTTACTTACGGGGGTTGCAGCGTTATTGATTAAAATGGGGCTTAAAACATTTTGCGGCAATTAAATTTCTAAACTCTTTATAGTAAATAAAAAAGCATAACCAAAATCCGGTTATGCTTTTTTATTCTGCAATTATTTTATTTTGTTAAAACAGTACAAAAAGTACAAAAAACTTACGTCGTTTTCCTTATAAAAAGTACAAAAAAGTACACAATCTTACACATGTAAGATTGTATGAAAAATAAACACCCCTGTTTATAGGGCTTGCAGATGTTTTTAACATAAAAGCGGTACATTAACAAATACATAATATGATGTGCATATTTTATTGCCATAGTTTTGATTGTATAAATCCATAAAAAAACACATCATGAAAACAATCACAAAAGCAATCGCAGTTCTATCTGTAACTGCTGCACTAAACACACAAGCACAAACGTGCTGTTACACCGACTCGCTTTCGAGTACAGCCGGCTGGACATTTAATGGATCTACCGAATCAATTTCGGGCGGTACATTTAATTTTAGCAACACTCCCGATGAAGCTTACAATTATGCAACGCACACATTAAACTGTACCTTATCGGATAAATGGAAAGCCGATGTAGATTTTAAATATACCGGCAGGGGCACAGGTGGCACCGGGCATACCATATTGGCAACTACGGCTGGTACACAAGATGCCTGGAATACGGGTGTGGGTTTTTCAGCATCAAACCAGGATGGTATGATTATGTATATAAACTGCCCGATTAATGGCGCACAAAGCACCGACTCTATTTATGGTAACTCTAAAAAAGGCACCACGTACGGAACCGTATCGCGCGGTATACATATTGCTGAAAACACGCAATATTATTTACGTATGGAAATGCTGAGCCCTACACAGGGGCAAATAAGTGTGTTTAGCAACGCCGCCAGAACTACACATATTGCAGGCTCGCCGGTACAATTTAGCTGGGCCGCTGCCAGCCGCCCATCGGGTTTAGATGTGGTGCAAATTGGCAATATCCCGCAAGGCTACATGACGCGTGCTTTAACCGCTACAGAAGATAATATAAAAATATGCGATGTAGCTCCACCAACCTGCTGCGATACAAATAACTACTCAAGCTCAACCGGCTGGGTATTTAACGGAACGGATTTATCCATATCGGGCGGTACGTTTAATTTTAATGCCACACAAGATGATGCGTATAATTACGCTACGGATAGTTTACCTTGTTATTTATCTGACAGCAGTTGGGTAAGTAATATAGATTTTATTTATACGGGCCGTGGCACCGATGGTGTAGGCCATAATATATTAGGTGTGCAAGCCGGTACGCAAGATACCTGGAACACAGGTGTAAGCTATGGCATATCTAACCAAAATTGTTTAGATATGTGGATTACTTGTCCGTATGGCGGCGCACAAAGTACAGATTCTATTTATGGCGGCGCCAAAGCAGGTACAACCTGGGGCGCAACATCAAAAGGAATACACGTAGCCTTAAGCACCCAATACTATTTACGTATGGAACGTTTAAGCTACACGCAGGGCCGAATTAGTGTATTTACTAACGCAGCACGCACTACACATGCAACCGGGTCGCCACAAACATTTACTATACCAAGCGGTGTTACGGGCCTGCATGTTATTGAGCACGGTTGTATGCCGCAAGGTTACTTTACTCGTACCATGACAGCTGCTTTAGATAACTTTACCATTTGCGGTAATGCCGAACCTTTTAGATTAGCCGACCCAACTACTATGGGCATAACAACTACTAAAGCTAACGACCTGATAAATATTTACCCTAACCCAAACAATGGTACGTTTACTATTGAAACTGCAGGCAACGAAAAACAAATGGCTGTTATGGTATATGATATAAACGGCAAACTTGTTTTATCGCAAACCATTGTGGGTAAAACAATTATTAATACAGGTAATTTAAGTTCGGGTATTTACAACCTTAGTTTAATTAGCAATGGTGTTGTAACCAACAAGCGTTTAATTATTGAAAAATAATTTTTA
>DATFTU010000490.1:0-4095 GCA_035261565.1 Bacteroidia bacterium | reverse complement strand
AGCCCATAATTACCCCAACCACCAAAGCAAGCGAAGGGCATGATATGGATATATCTCGCGAAGAGATTTTAAAGCAAGGCATTGTAAGTAAAGAGCATTATGAGCAACTTGAAAAATACACCCGTGCACTTTACCAACGCGGCACCGAAATTGCGGCCAAACAAGGCTTAATTTTAGTAGATACTAAATATGAATTTGGTTTGGGCAATGATGGTAAAATTTATTTGATAGATGAAATTCACACCCCCGACTCATCTCGTTATTTTTATTTAGATGGGTATGCCGAGCGCCAGAAAAAAGGTGAGCCTCAAAAGCAATTAAGCAAGGAGTTTGTGCGCCAATGGCTTATTGCCAATAATTTTCAGGGTAAAGACGGGCAAACCGTGCCCGAAATGAGCGAGGAATGGGTAAACGAAATATCTACTCGATACATAGAATTGTACGAAAAAATAACCGGTGAAGCTTTTGTACGCCACGATGCCAATAATTTAGCCCAACGGGTGGAAACAAACATTAACACTTATTTACAAACATTAAATTAAAGCATTTTGGTAAACCCAATGCTATTTGTATTTTCGCAAAAAATATAATTATGGCCCAAATACATATTACAGGAATTGAATACGTAGAATTGAACCAAGACGAGGTAGAATTTACTTATAAACCCGATGTTCCTAAATTAAAACTGGTTGGTACAGTTTATGAAGCTTCGGAAGAAAGCGAAGAAGACGATATACAAAGCGTGGTATTTTTAACCCAAAACCAGCTTAACAAAGTACTTTTAAACAAAGAAGTGGAACTAAAAACCATTGAAGATGGCAAATGGCAAACACAAAAGCCATTAACCCGTGAGCAAATTAAAAAAATTGGCCTTGTTACTTTAGAAAGCGAGTATTTAGGCAAATCGGGCGACCATAAATGCTATGAGGTTACCAAAGTAGAGCAATAAGCCTTATTTCTCTATCTAGAAAATTAATGCTTCTCATTAAGTTGAGGAGCATTTTTTATTTTATGCCTTTACAATTAAATTAATAAAAAAGCACAAAAAAAGCCTCATATTTCTATGAGGCTTTCCTATTTTCTTAAGAAGAAAAATTATTTTTTTCCACCTTTTTTGCCTTTTGCAGCTTCTTCAGCTTTAGCTAAAGAGTCAGCTTTAGCAACTTGAGCTAAAGAATCAGCTTTAGCAGCAGCAGCTTTCATTTCAGCTTCAGCTTGTTGAGCTTTAGCAATAGAATCAGCTTGTGCAACTTGATTTAAAGAATCTTGCGTAGCTTTTTGTTTTGCTTCGATTTCAGCTTTGCTTGGTCCGCAAGCTACTGTAGCAACTGCAAGAGATGCAACTGCAAAAAATGATAGTACTTTTTTCATTTGGTTTTGTTTTTTTAAATTATGGGGGCAAAAATATAGGTTTTTACATTATCACCAAAAAAAATAATAAAAATTATGCCTATACGTTTGTTCATTAAATTGTGTCTTATCCCTTATATGGCATCCATAAAATGTAAAAATTTACCTAAATGCAATCAGAAGATACTAATTCTATAAATAACGAACCAAAACCTAAGAGTAAAATAGCAAAAAAGGTGCTGATTTGGTTATTTGTTATACTTGCCTCGTTGCTTATTATACCTGTTTTTATAGTACTTATTTATCAAAAAGAGATAAAGGAACAAGTGGTAACTGAGTTAAACAAACACCTTAAAGTAAAGATTTATGTAAACCCCGATGATATTGATTTCACTATCCTAAAAACCTTTCCTAAAGCATCCGTATGGTTTAAAAACGTAACTGTTATGGGCTCGTTGCCTGATATACCTAATGATACCCTGCTTAAAGCAGAAAGCATTTACCTGTTGTTTAACGCCCAGGATATCTGGAATAAAAAATATGAGATTACTGAGATAAACATTAAACATGCCGGCTTACGCATACGGGTAAATGATTTGGGCGAAGCAAACTACGAAATCTGGAAATCTGATAAAGAAACAAATACTACTAATAATAAGGGAGAAACAACCACTTTTAAATTAACTAAAATTGAACTGGATAATTTTGAGTTTATTTACAAAAATTACCAAAGCAAATTAAAATTAACCTCAAATTTTAAAGAAGTAACCTTTTCGGGCAATTTTGCCAATACGGATTATGAACTTGGTTTAAACGCGCAAGGGTTTATTTCTTCATTTAAATCAGCCAAACAAAATTATCTTAAAAATAAAGATGTCACAATCAACTTAAATGCAGCGGTAAACAACAATACTTATATTATTAGCAAAGCCGAAATTGGTTTAAACAAATTATTTTTTTCAGTAAACGGAAGCCTCATAAATACCGATACAGCAATGCCCTGCAAAATATCCTGTAAAGGAAAAAATATTAACATACAATCTGTTTTATCATTATTGCCCGAGAGTTTTCATAGTAAAATAAAAGATTACGAAAGCGAAGGTGCATTTTATGCCGAAGCAAATATTGAAGGTAATTTATCAGAATATAATAGCCTGAATATTTCGTCTTCTTTCGGCATTACTAATGCTAACATTACCTATACTCCATTAAAAACAAAACTTACTAATGTAAATTTTACGGGTGCATTTACTAAAGCTAAGTATAAGCCAGAATTGCTGGCACTAAAAAACATTGATGCCAGGCAAAATCAAAATTATGTTGCAGGTAACTTATCGCTTAAAAATTTTGCCGCCCCTCACCTGGTTTTTGATGCAAAAGGAAAATACGACTTAAAAGATTTATTTGCACTTGTGCCAATAGATACTGTGGCTTCTGCCAAAGGAATTATAGATTTTGATGTAAATGCCGAATTAAACCTTAACGAGCTTTCCACCAAAAAACATGAAGCCGGTTCGTTAAACGGAAAAGTAAGGTTAAGCGAGGTTGAATTAGCTCTTAAAAACGGAAAAAACATACAAGTGCCTGAAGGTTTAGTACGTGTTGAGAACGAGAATATTTATACCGAAAACTTAAAAATAATCCATCAAACTTCATCGTTACAAATTAGCGGAAACGCAACTAATTTATTGAACTACCTGTTTAAAGAAAATCAGAATTTATATATTGATGCCGATATAACGTCGCCCGCTATTAACGTAAACGACTTTTTATATAAAGTCACAGAAAGCAATACCGAAAAGGCTTCGGGAGAAAGTAAAAAAATAATTGCCATTAATAAAAACATATCGGCAAGCATAAAATTAAATATTGACAAGGTTGATTTTAACCGCTTTACCGCTAAAAATTTTATTGGGGTACTCGAATTAAAAAACAGAAAGATACTGGCAAAAAACTTTTCGTTTGCGGCGTTTGACGGAGATATTACATTAAACGGAATTGCTGATGCCAGCGATACCAATTTTGTAAAAATAAATTGTTCGACCAATTTAATTGATGTTGACATACACAGCGTGTTTAATCAGTTGGATAATTTTGGGCAAACTACAATTATTGATAAAAACCTGCAAGGTAAAACTACTTCGCAAATTGATTTTTCTGCCACCTGGAACGACCATTTAGATTGCAATTTATCGAGTATTTTGGTGGGAGCTGATATAACAATAAATAAGGGCGAGTTAATCGATTTTAAATCGTTAGAAAGCCTCTCTAAACACATTGAGTTAAAAGAATTAAAACGCATTAAATTTTCGACCTTACAAACCCATGTAGATATAAGAAACCAATTAATCTCTTTCTCAAAAACCGAAGTAAGTAATTCGGCATTAAACTTAGATGTGTGGGGTACACATAGTTTTAAAAACGAAATTGATTACCATATAAAGTTATTATTGAGTGAGTATTTGGCTAAACGCCCCGGTAAAAGCAAACAATTAGATGAAGAATTATTAGAGAATGAAAACGACCCTGAGTTAAAACGTTGTGTGTTTATACACATGACAGGCACGGTTGACAACCCCATTATTAAATACGACCGTAAAGCCATGAAACAAAAAATTAAGCAGGATTTAAAAGATGAAAAGAAAAACCTGAAACAATTATTGCACGAAGAATTTGGTTTATTTAAAAAAGATACCACGCTTAACAAAAAAACAGACAACAAAAAGCAAGAACAGAATTTTAAAA
>DATFTU010000489.1:0-3516 GCA_035261565.1 Bacteroidia bacterium | reverse complement strand
TAAGAGCCCCGTCTTTAAAAAGAGACGGGGCTTTTTAGTTGTTTTAATCTTACTTTTGTTGGCGATAATAAAATGAGAAAGAGTTTTATAAAGTTTTTAGCGCTTGTACTTGTTTTTGTAGATGTTATGCAAGCTCAAAATACATTTATATTCCCTTTAAAGGGTAAACCAGCTTTAAATGGTAATTACGGCGAGGTACGTCCTAATCATTTTCACGCAGGTATTGATTTTAGAACGCATTATACCGAGCATTTGCCAATATATGCAGTAGCCGATGGATATGTTTCTCGTATTAAAATTTCTACATCGGGCTATGGTAAAGTGTTATATATTACACACCCTAATGGCTTGGTTAGTGTGTACGGGCATGAGTATGGATTTGCCGATAAAATAAAAAAATATACTGAAGCAGCGCAAGAAATTGCAGAGGTATTTGAAATTGAGTTGTTTCCCAAACCGGCTGATTTGCCGGTAAAACAAGGTGAAATAATTGGCTATACGGGCAATACAGGCAGTAGCGAAGGGCCTCATTTACATTTTGAAATACGAGATGAAAAAAGTGAAGCCCCTTTAAACCCCTTACGCTTTTTAAAAATTGAAGATGTTGTTGCACCCAAAATACAACGGGTAGCTTTGTATAGCGAAAATAAGCTGGAGAAAATTATTTTGCCTGCGCGAAAAACAGATACACTTAAAACAACATATCCGGTTGCTTTTGGTATAGAATGTTTTGATTATGAGCAAAAGCAAGGAAATAAAAATAACATTTACAAGGCAGAAATTTATGTAGATGATAAATTATATTATTGTCATGTTTTAGATAGTATCCCTTTTGATTTGTCCCGCTATGTAAATACCTATGCCGATTACGATGTTAAAAAACAAAAACACATAACCATTCAAAAACTATATAAAGAAAAAAATAACGATTTACCTATTTATAGAATAATAAGTGATAATGGGTTTGTTTCTTTTAAAGATGATGCTTTTCATTCTATTAGGATAGTGGTGTATGATTTTTATAGCCAAAAAGACGAAGTTTTTTTTAATGTAAAAACTTCTTTGATACCGGCAACTAATAAAGGTAGTAAGAAACAAGATTGTTTAGCACCGTTTAAAGAAACTACATCTAATTATAGTATTGAACTCCCTGCCAAAACTTTATATGAAGATGCTCAATTGGTTACATCTTATCAAAACAACACTCTTTCTTTTACCACAATAAACTATGATATTCCTTTTCAAAACAATTGTATTATAAAACTAAAAGTTCCTGATAATTTAATGAAGTATAAGAACAAATTGTGCTTGTCAGATATATCTGGGGCTAAAAATTATGTGGATGCAGTTTTTGAGAGTGGTTATGCAAAAGCCAATATTAAAAACTTTGGAAGGTATAAAGTTGATTTAGATACTACCGCTCCTCAAATAAAATTCAGCCAAAATAAAACAGGTATTTATAAAACAGGAAACATAGTTTCGTTTAAAGTAAATGATAATTATAGTGGTATAGGTGTTTTTAAATTGTATTTAAATGGTAAATGGCATCTGGCTGAATACGAACATAAAACCAATACAATTTTCTTTTCGGTTGATGAAAAAGTTTCTAAAGGACAAATAATATTAAACTTACAGGTTAGTGATAAAAAAAATAATCAGGCTAATTTTCAAACAACTTTAATTGTCCAATAAATTAGCTTCAGCCAGCACATCTATAATATTATAGTAAGTATTTTTAAGCATGGCCGGAATTTCAATTGTACTTTTCCAGGCTACTTCTGTTATGCTTTCTTCTAACTGTGGTACAAGGGCTGTTTCGTTACAAAGCATGGTATACCAATGGGTTTTTTTTAAAGCCCAACCATTTTTAAACGGATAAATGTGGTATGTATTAATTAAAAAGTAGTTTAATGTTACATCCTTTAAGCCACATTCTTCCTGGCACTCACGCACGGCAGCTTTTTCAGGTAATTCTTTTTTCTCAAGTTTGCCTTTTGGTAAATCCCATTTATTATGCCGGTAAATAAAAAGATATTCGCCTTTATCATTGTTAATTAGCCCGCCGGCTGCTTCAATAAAAATAAAGTGCTGGCTAAATTCTTTAAAATTTTCTTCCAAGTTAGGACAAAAAATATAAATATCTTCCTTGGTTGTTTTTGCCAATTCTGTTAAAATTTTGGCATCAAAATGTGTTTTTGCGTGCTTAGTATAATTATTGGCAACTTTTTCGTCATAAAAAACAAGTTTAAAATCACTTAAATACACTATAATCGTCGATTTGTTCATAATTTTTGTTTAAAATAAAGAAGTCAAATTATACTTTTGCGCCATGATTCAACACCCTGATTCCGCGCTTAAAATTGCCGAATATTTATTACAAATCAAAGCCATAAAACTACAACCCACAAAACCATTTACATGGGCCAGCGGGTGGAAATCTCCCATATATTGCGATAACCGTTTAACACTATCATATCCTTTAATCAGGACTTATATCCGCCAGCAATTTTGCGAAACTATTGTTGAAAAGTTTGGCAAACCTGATGTAATTGCAGGTGTGGCTACAGGTGGAATTGCACAAGGTGCTTTAGTGGCTCAAGATTTAGGTTTACCTTTTGTTTATATACGAAGCGATGCAAAAAAACATGGTTTAACTAACCAAATAGAAGGGCATGTAGAAACCGGCCAAAGTGTGGTGGTTATTGAAGATTTAATTAGCAGTGGAGGCAGTAGCCTTAAAGCAGTTGATGCTTTACGCGAGGTGGGATGTCAGGTTAAAGGTTTAGCTTCTATTTTTACGTACGATTTTAAAGTGGCCGAAACTGCTTTTAAAAAAGCAAAATGCACAACGGTTTCTTTGTGTAATTATCATGCACTTATAGAGCAAGCTTTGAAAGAAAATTATATTGAAGAGGCAGATATGACTTCTTTAAAAAAATGGCGCGAAGACCCTGAAAATTGGACCGGTAATTAAATATGCTCCATTTTAAATACTACACCAAACAAGAAATTAAACAGCTAACGCGTAGCCGTTATGGCGAATGTAAAATTGGCGATAAAATTGCCTGTTTAAAAAGTGCTGATGAAGTAGAGAGTTTTTTACAACAGTCATCAGCAAAATTTGTACTTTTTGGAGTGCCTGAAGATATTGGAGTGCGTGCCAATTATGGTCGCCCGGGTGCAAATACAGCGTGGAAACCGGCGGTCGAAAATATTTTAAACCTGCAGGATAATTCGTTTTTTAGTGCTGAAAATCTTATCGTGCTTGGTGAAGTTGATGTGGATGATTTGATGGAACAAGCTACAAATTTAACTCCCAAAAATAAATTTGATATAGAGCGTTTACGCAAATTGGTTGAATTTATTGATGCACGGGTGGTTGAAATTGTAGAAATGATTATTGCAGCTAATAAAATACCTATTGTAATTGGTGGAGGGCACAATAATTCATATCCTATAATTAAAGCAGTAAACGAAGCTTTACGCCGTGTTAAAAAAACATGCACAAAGGGTATT
>DATFTU010000488.1:0-3518 GCA_035261565.1 Bacteroidia bacterium | reverse complement strand
GTGCGTTAACTTCGTTATTAGCACAATCTACACTTAACAAAAAACTAATTACGCTTGACCTTGCAAAACAAATGATTGATAAGTTTGTTAAAACAACGGCTCGCGAAGTATCTATTGATTACATCCAAAAAGTAGTTTGCGATTATTTTGATTTACCAATTGACACCATGAAATCTAAAACCCGCAAACGCGAGGTTGTTCAGGCACGTCAAATTGCAATGTATTTTTCTAAGAGCATGACCAAATCATCTTTAGCAACTATTGGCATGCATTGCGGCGGAAAAGACCACGCAACTGTATTACACGCTTGCCGCACGGTAAACAATTTAATGGATACCGATAAACGTTTCCGTTTATATATTGATGAATTAGAGAAAAAAATAAGCCTTCCGTAAGGATGATGAATTTTAAACAAGCTCCATTTCTTTTTAAGAGGTGGGGCTTTTTTTATTACCTTAGCTCAACTAAAATATATATATGTTAAAAAAACTTTCTATCCTATGTTTAATTACAATTGCTGTTACTACAAATGCCCAGGTAATTAACAGGCCGCCTAAACAAAAAAAAGCAGAAACAACCACTACTGAAACAAATTACCAGAACAACCCTTATAATAAAGAAAAACAGCCTTTAGAGTTTAAGCGCAGTTTAATACAAGTAAACATTTTTGAGTTTGTATTTACCAACATTGCCATATCGTATGAAATATTTAGTAAAGATGGGAAAAGCGGTTTCCACATTCCGTTAACGTTTGGTATAGGAGGTCAGCCAGATAATAGCCCTTACCCTGGAAATAATAGTGGTTTATTTATTGTATCGCAAAACCGGATTTTTGAATCGGGCTTTCATTACCACTATTATTTTATCGGACAAAAAAAAGCTTCTCCGTTTATGGGAGTGGGGTTTAATGTGGGCGCTTTTAATTACTGGGGCTACACGCAAGTGCCTGTAAATAATGGCTCATATGTTTATTATCAACAAGTGCAAGGAAACCAGCAGGTGGGTACAAATTATGCAGGCTCTATGTTTGGAGGGGTTTTAATTAACCCAAATGAAACTATTACTTTTAGTTTTAAAACAGGCTTAGGTTTTATGAGGCGTTCTACAACCTCTCTGTATCAAGAATACACCCATCCTTACGGACTTTTAGAAATAAACCTTGGTTTTAAGTTTTAATTGGTAAAACTTTTCTTCCAGCAGTTGTAATTTTCTTTTTGTTTGGCTGTACTGTTTTCCTGTTTAACGAGTTTGTAGGTATAGAAAAAATCCCCCTCAGTTTTTAAATCAATACTAATTTCTTTTAAGCAATTGCTGCTGTTTACAGTAAGTATACAAGTGCCGGTTTTTTGCTGAAAATAAGTAAGCCAATGGTTTAAATCGTTTTTTAGCATAAAACCGTTTACGGCCATAATTTCATCGTTAATAGAAAGATTAGCTTTCCAAGCAGGTGAATAGGGGGCAACCATACTTATTTTTTTATGGTGATTAACTTCGGCACCTTTAAACCCTAAATATCTTTCATAAAATGCAGGGGCATGTTGTTTATGCAATTCAACTCCTATATAACCGGCGCATTCGTGCAGCATGGGTTCGTATGCTTCCAGTCCGTAAACAAACTTGGTAAAAAAATCTTGTAAATCAATACCTGCAGCATTAGAGCATGCGCTGGTAAAATCCTGTTCGGTATAGCCTTTTTGTTTTTTATAAAAGTTATCGTACAAATTTTTCATTACTGTTTGCAGGCTGTTTTTGTTCGAGGAGTGTTTCATAATTAAAACATCCAGCATAAAAGCAATCATGCAGCCCTCATCATAAATGTTGGTTTTACGGTAAGGTGCACCCGGTGTGTAACCATCCAGCCAATTATCAAAACTACTATCGCCAACCGAAAGGTTATACCTGCCAAAGCTATGCAGGTGTTTTGTAAGGCGTTCTTCAAAAGCTTTAAAATAAACATCTTCAGTAAATACGTTTGATGTAAACAATAATTTATCGCCATAATAGGTGGTAACACCTTCGTAAACAAAACCTGTGCGCGCATAGTTTTCTTTAGTAAAATTATACGGAAACATTTCAACCGGACGAATGGTTTTTATATTCCAGGTATGGAATAACTCATGGCAGCATAAACCTAAAAACTCATTATAAACCTCGTTATGCATTAAATGATAACTTGGCCCAAAGGCAATAACGGTATTTTTGGTATGCTCAACCCCGTGATGAAATTTTTGAGGAAATATTTGAATCAGAAAATGATATTCGGTAAAATGAACTCCATCAAAAAAAGCAAGTTGCTCGGCAATAAATTTCGAAAAATCTGCTTTTACTTTTTCGGCATCGGGGTTGCACTCGCCATTAAAATGCAAATAAAAATTAATACCTTTTACAGGTGCTAAAATGGTTTTAATATTTGCTGCAGCAATAAAGGGCGAATCGGCTAATTCATCAAAGCTATCTGCCGTAAGTGTTTTGCTTTCTTTTTTTAAAGATGTGGCAATCGAATATATATCCGGAATTTCTAAAGTAACCGAATGTTTTTCCTGCATTTTATCAGGTACATACATCAGGCAGTTGCAAGGATTAACGTATAGCTGGCTTTCATCAACAAAAGTTGAACCCGCATTTAGCTCAGCGGCATAATAACTATAAGTAACTTTTATCTGTTTGTTGCCTTGTGTATTTATTTGCCAGCAATCTTTACTTGTTTTTTTATACGATAACACACTATTATCTTTCCCAAAAGCATCCAGTTTTTTTATGTTTTTGGCAAAGTTGCCCAGCTCGTACCTGCCCGGGCGCCAGGCTGGTAATTGCAGCGTTAGGATGTCGGTATCAATATTATCAATTACTAAATCTATATATAGGTAATGCGAAGATTGATTTTTTATAAATAATTTATATTGCATGTTGTCTGGTTAGAGATACAAAATTAAAATTTAATTCGTTTTTATTTGCTTACAATAAGTTTACCGGTATAAACTTTATCCATATTTTTTATTTGTATAAAATACGTACCACAGGCAAGGTTTTGCAGGTTTACTTGTTTGGTAAATTCTGTACTCGTATTTTCTTCCTGCGCAGTATAAACAAGCTCGCCTAAAATATTGGTAATGTTTATGGTTACTTTATCGGTGCTTGTATTAGTTAAAGCAATGGTAAACGTACCATTATTGGGGTTAGGGTAAATATTTAAGCCTTCGTTTTTTGTTTTTAATTCACTTACACTTGTAGTTAATGTATTTGTGCCAACCATCATGCCATTACCAAATGAGCTAACCCAAATTTCGTTATTGTTATATGGATTATAAGTAACACGTACCGGCCCGGCAAAAGGATATGATATTACCTGCGAAAATGTTGGTGATGAAGATGCTGCATTACTGCTGTACCAAAGCCCGCGTGTTTCGGTTGTAAAATATAATTCGTTGGCATTATTTGGATTTATAGCAACCGAGTTTACTCTGAATGAATTTGAAATATGAGTCCAAGACGTACCTTTGTTAGTTGTTTTATATACT
>DATFTU010000487.1:0-2510 GCA_035261565.1 Bacteroidia bacterium | reverse complement strand
GAACTCCACCCGGAGACTTAGAAAATCCTCTCATTCCTTTGGAATGAAAATATTTTTCGACGGCAAGAGAATTAATTTTCGATCCTGCATTCCAAGCTTTGAAATACATTGCAGATATCTGCTTGGTGTATTTATGTTGCGCTTTTCGCATGGTTTCATCATTTGTGACGCCACAGTACCAGTTTCCATATTCAACATAGAAGTCTGATCTATTATTTGATGGGTGAATGTGAAATTCTATTGCTCTTTTGATAGCGCCAATTTTAAAGTTTGTTATCATCATTTTTTGACTTAAAAAAATATTCCTCTACCATTACAACTTGATTTCTCCGTATAATAAAGTGACTTTTGCATCCCTTTTCACGCCATACGGATGGATATAAAGCGATTTTTCTTTTTCGAATAAAAAAAGTCCAACATGGGTTTGCTTTTTGTAGTTACGCCAGAGAATTATGCTAAAATAATTCAGCCAGTCGAGAATTGGGTACAGGCAAAAAAGAGTATACGCTAAGTTGTCGCATTTTTACAATCAGGTCAGTTTTACCATTCAGACCTTTGTAAAAAAACAAAATGAAAACAAAAATCGCGACAGCACTTGCAGTATCTGGTTTAATGTTTAGTACAATTAAAGCTCAAACATTAAACACACAAGGAATTTCTCTTCATTATGAAGTATACGGAAATCCAACTAATCCTCCTGTTCTCCTAATATCCGGTTTGGGCGGTGTAGGAGCAAGCTGGGGACCTCAAATAAAAAAATTCGCAGAAAAGTATTATGTAATACTTCCTGACCAACGCGGAACAGGTCAAACTACTCGTGCCAAAGACGGTTACACAACACAGCAGCTTGCTGCTGATATGGCCTCACTGGTTGAACATCTTGCCATAGGACCGGTACACGTTGTTGGTTCGTCAACAGGAGGTGCCATTGCACAGTATATGGCTTTAAACCATCCCAATACAGTTCGCTCACTTACTATTTCTTCTTCTTTTGCTCGCTTCGATGCATTTGTGCAACGCGAGTTTGAGATAAGGCGCAAAATGGTTGCTGAGTGGGATAGACGTACTGTACTCTCAGCAAACACGCTCTTTCTTTTCTCGTCTGTATACGCCCGTGAGCATCCGGAAAAGGTAGCCGCATGGGTGGAAAAAGCCTCAGCACACCCTGAAAAACCTGAAGATAAAGAAATTAGTTTGAAACGTATAGATATGGTAGCGGCGCATGATGCATACTCGAGACTTGGCGAAATTAAAAAACCAACACTTGTTATTTGCGGAGATCATAACTTATGTACTACACTATCTCTTTCAGAAGAAATTGCTAATGCTATAACCAATGCGCAATTGGTTATTATAAAAGATGCCGGAGAGCTAATTGAACTTGAAAAGGAAGAAGAATATTTTCAAAAGGTTAGTAAATTTATTGACTCTAAATAATTTATATGGAAGCATGGCATGACTTTTTTGTGGCAGTGGCGGGAGCCGCTGCCGCTTTAACCGGATTAATATTTGTAGGGGTTTCGCTGAGCCTTACTAAGATGCTTGCAATACCAAGATTAGCAGACAGAGCTTCTGAGGCTTTAATATTATTGGTAACGGTTTTAATTATTTCTTGTTTGTGTTTGGTACCGCAACAACCTTACTCTTTGTTAGGCATAGAATTTTTGTGCATTGGATTAGCTATTTGGTTTATCACATTAAAGCTCGACATTACCATTCTAAAAGCAACCGATAAAGAATACAAAGGGCATTATAAAAAAATGATTGTATTCTCACAGGCTGCTACCTTGCCTTATATTATTGCCGGCATCACGACATTAAGCTTAGGTTATGCAGGTATCTATTGGCTCATTCCCGCTATTGTGTTTTCATTCAGCAAAGCTGTGCTCGATGCCTGGGTAATTTTGGTGGAGATACATCGATAACATTTTTTACATTTGATGAAGTAAATGCTGATAAAAGAATCCATATCAGAATACAGGTATTTGAACTTTGGGAATATCAAACTGGGCTTTGCCATGGTATGCGAGGATGATGTGTTTCGGGATGTTTATTTTAGCGCTAACTCACTTTATTTTGTAGAAACCGGCACAGCTACTTTACGCGCTGAAGGAAAGCTCGTAACCCTTAAAGAAGGCGAGATAGCATTAATTAAACAACACAGCAGAATTGATATTGAAAAGAAAAGGAACGAGAAAAACGATAAAGATTTCAGGTCAGTTATTTTTTACCTCTTCCCTGATTTTATTTCTGAATTCTTCAAAACTTCAAAAAAGAAAGGAAAAAATAGTCAGACAATTACAAGTAATGTTATTCCTTTAACTAAGAAGAACCATAGCAAAGAGCTGTCACAAGCTTTACTTTCTGCCTTTACTGATAATAATTCGGATAAAGCAATTCTTAAAGAGAAAACATTTGAAGCGGTAAGCTTATTAATAAAGAGAAATAAAGATATGGCCACTTTTCTTATTAATAATGGCGACCCCATAAAGATCGACCTGTATGAATTT
>DATFTU010000486.1:0-4098 GCA_035261565.1 Bacteroidia bacterium | reverse complement strand
TTTTGATTTAGAGCTTAATTATGATTATTTATATATTTATGATGGAGCCACAGTAAGCTCGCCACTTATCGGGCGCTTTACCGGCAATACATTACCCGGCACCATTACATCGAGCGGCGGGGCTTTATTATTAGATTTTAGAAGTGATTGTGCTACAACTGCAACCGGTTGGGTGGCAAATTATACCAGCAATACGGCAAGCGGTACAGGCGACCACGTTCCGCCGACTACACAATCGGTTGTAAACGGAAACTGGCAAACACACAACTTTACCGACAATTTTACAGATGCCGATAATGTGGGCGGAAGTGGTTTAGAAAAAAGTTATTACGAAGTAATTGATTTTGACGGAACAACCTGGGCGGCTAATGCAACTCATGGTTTTTTTAAAGATAATTTTGATGTAGCTATTAGCCCTGCTTGGACGCACAAAACGGGTGTGTGGAGTGTAAACAACCAAGCACTTTACCAAAGCGATACAGCAAACGGCAACACCAATATTTATGCTGCGCTAACACAAAATCTTTCAAACAGATACTTATATAATTTTGTGGCTACTATTGGCGGTGGCCCGGGCGGCTCAGGCCGCAGAGCAGGTTTCCATTTTTTTTGCGACCAGCCCGATTCATCAAACCGAAACAACAGCTATTTTGTTTGGTTCAGGGTTGATAATTCTGAATTACAGATTTATAAAGTGGTTAACAATAATTATGGCTCTCCGGTATATCAATCAACGGTTACTATTAACCCAAACCAATCATACGATTATAAAGTTATTTATGACAGAATTAGCGGTTTAATACGTGTGTACCAAAACAATATTTTAATTGGCAGCTGGACAGACAGTAGTCCGTTAAGCAACGGAGGTTATATTTCATTCAGAAGCGGCAATGCCACACTTAGAGTAGATCAGTTAGATGTATTCCGTTCGCGTGCTACTACGGCAAACATAAGTGTTGGTGCAGGCAATGCAAACGATATTCGTTATCAAAACACAAACCCATCCACCCCAGCAGCAAAAATAAAATCTATTTGCAGCGATAGTGCTACAAACTTATCGGCTATTGATTATGATAACATAAATGTAGACTGGACTCCGCCATTAGCTATTGATTCTATCAGAGACGGGCTTGGAGCAGATATAAATATTACGGCATCTAAAACAACTTTATCGGCTAACTGGAGCGCATCAACCGATATAAATTCAGGTATTGCAAAATACCAGTATTGCATTGGCACCACAGCAGGAGACAGTAATACGGTTGCCTGGACAGACAATATGGATTCGTTAAACGTAACACAAACAGGTTTAAACCTAACACAAGGGCAATGGTATTATTTTAGTGTTCGTGCACAAGATGGAGCGGGTTTATACAGCACAAAAATTACATCTAACGGGCAAAAAGTTGATACTACAGGTGGCACAACGGGTATAAATCAATTTACCATAGAGAATTTAGCGTTTAAGGTATATCCTAACCCGGCACAAAACTCGGTTAATATAGATTATACCTTAGTGCAAGATGCCACTATTACATGGCAAATAACCGACTTAATTGGGCAAACCGTTTTACAAAATGAAACCAGTAATTCAATAGGCAAGTACACCGAAAAGTTAGACCTTACCTCGTTAAGTCAGGGGGTGTATTTACTTAGTATTACCACAAACGGGCAGCACAAAACAATTAAACTGATTAAAGAAGGAAATTAATTTATTTAATCTTTTTGTAGTGGTGGTGGTGAGCCAACAGGCCTTGCCATTCTGCGTAACACTTCTTGTATAATTTCATCGAAGGTTGCTTTTTGTTTTTCATCGCACAGGTTGCGTACTTTTCTAAAATGGTTAAACGTTGCCAGTTCAATTTGTGTTTGCGTATTGGCAATGGCGCGGGCTAATTCATTTATTTTAGCGGTATCTTGTTTTTCTTTTTCCAGGTTATCAAAAAACAACTTGTGCACCTCTTTACTAACCTTTCTTAATGAATCCATGGTATGGCCATGCTCTCTTTTCAGTTTCTCAAAACCTGTTAATTGTTGTGGCGAAAACCTTAATTGCTCTATTAAAAAATCGGCAGCCTTTGCTCCATTGGGAGGCTGACGCATATCATCGGGTTTACCTTGTTTCAGCCAAATGCTTGCTACAAGACAAATATTTAAAACGGCCAGCAATATTACTGTCCATTTCCAAAATTTTAATTGATTACTATTTTGCATGGAATTAATAATTAGAGTTTTGTACTAATCCCATCTCTTTAGATAGAGCCCGGTAACCAATTTCTTGTTGCTTGTTTGGTTTATCCTTTAACGCATATACAAACGAAATAAGGTTAACAGCAATAACCACACTTGCAACTAATGCCCAACCCTTTAACGAGGATTTTAGTTGCGCCTCCTCTTTTTTATTTCGCTCAATTTTATGAGCAATTTTTTCAAACAAAAACAGATTAGGCTCCGCAGGCTTCATGCCTTTAGTGCTTTGCATTACTTCGTTTATCCAATTTTCTTTTTCCATTTGCTTTGTATTTAGACGTTTAATTCCTTTCATTCCTTCTCTCAGGGTATATTTTCTCCAATTCCTTACGTAAATTAGCTTTAGCCCGCTGCAAAAGTGATTCTACAGCCTTTACCGAGCTTTGCATAATCTCAGCAATTTCTTTTTGGGGCAATTCCTCTATATGCCAAAGTATAAAGGCTGTTTTTTGGTTTTCGGGCAAAGCCTCAATAGCTTTAAATAAAAATTGCGCCTTTTCTTTTTTTTCCATTTCAATGCCCGGATGGTCGAAATGAGAAATTTCAGCCAATACTTCTCCCGATTCGGGGTGAAATAACCCGGTTAAAAATCCAAAACGTTTTTGTCGTTTTTTAGCACGAAGGTGGTCGAGGCATTTGTTAACCGTTATCCGGTATATCCAGGTAGAAATAGTTGACTGCTCTTTAAATTTTGATAATGATTGATATACTTCTATAAAAACCTCCTGCGTAATATCTTCGGCTTCTTCCCTATGTTGCAAAAAGTTTAATGCGGTATTAAACACCAAACGCTTGTAGGTTTCCACAAGCTGCTGTAAGTTATATTCGTTGGGTTTATGCTGCACCAAAAACTAAAGTAAATAAAAAAGCGGGCATTAAACCCGCTTCTTCATTGTATTTTTAAAGCTTATGCTTTTGCCTTAGCGCCGGCAATTTTTGCTTTAATATTATCAGTTGTTAAAGAGTCTGGCCTTTCAATTGGGTGGCCTAAAGCTCTGTCCCAAACCAGGCTTGCCATTACGCCTAATGCACGCGACACACCAAATAATACAGTATAAAAATCGTACTCATGTATGCCGTAGTGAGCTAATAGTGCACCAGAGTGTGCATCCACATTAGGCCAAGGGTTTTTAATTTTTCCGGTAGACTCCAATATAGGAGGAGCAACTTCGTAAATCATTTGTACAATCTCACAAATATCATCGTGCTTAATGTAGTTTTTATAAAAATCTTGCTGAGCCGAGAAACGTGGGTCGGTTTTACGCAATACCGCATGCCCGTAACCCGGAACAACTTTTCCTTCAGCTAAAGTCTTTTTAATGTACTCTGCAATTTGTTCTTTAGTTGGTAAACCACCACCTAAATTTTCTTTCAACTCCATAATCCAGTTTAATACCTCTTGGTTGGCTAAGCCGTGTAAAGGGCCTGCTAAACCGGTCATACCTGAACAGAATGATAAATATGGGTCGCTTAAAGCGCTGCCTACTAAGTGTGTAGCATGTGCCGATACGTTTCCGCCTTCATGGTCGGCATGAATAGTCATATATAAACGGAATAAACGGCGTACATCTAAATCTTCAAAGCCCATCATGTGCGCTAAGTTTGCTGCCCAATCTAATTTATGATCAGGCTCAATATGTACATTGTTTTTATATTTACGACGATAGATATAGGCTGCAATACGAGGAAGGCGAGCAATTAAATTCATGGCATCTTCGTACACATAATCCCAATAATCTTTTTTGCTGATGCCTTTTGCATATGCTTTGGCAAATACCGACTCGGTTTGTAAAGCAAGAATGGCAGAGCAGTATTGAGTCATAGGATGCGCATCAATAGGCAACGAAT
>DATFTU010000485.1:0-2929 GCA_035261565.1 Bacteroidia bacterium | reverse complement strand
GAAATATATCAGCTCCTAACGAAATTTTAAACCACGTACGTAAGCAATTAATAGAAAACCTTGGCGGTGGAAATGATGGAATGGATGCCATACTAATGAAATTTAAGAATAGCGATAATGGACTTAAAATAGAATATGCTGCTGCCAATAACGAACCTATTTTAATTAGAGATAATAAAATAACCGTGTTGCCTAAAGATAAAATGCCGGTTGGCAGAGGAGAGAAAACGGAATCTTTTACCCCCAAAACTATTGATGTGCAAAAAGGAGATACTTTGTATTTATTAACCGATGGTATAGCCGACCAGTTTGGAGGGCCTAAGGGCAAAAAGTTTAAGTTTAAACAGTTAGAAGAGGTTTTATTAGCCAATCATCATTTACCACTTGAACAACAAAAAAATGTACTCGAAAAAGCCTTTAATGATTGGAAAGGGAATTTAGAACAAGTGGATGATATATTACTAATGGGAATTAAAATATAATACATGCAAACTTTCTGGAAAGATAATGTAGCTCCTAAAGTGCCCTATTACGCAGTAATTTTTATTTCTGAAAAAAATGAAAACATACCAGGTTACGAGGAAATGAATGAACAGACTATGAATACAGCTCTTTCATTAAAAGGCTGTTTGGGTTATAGCAGTGCGCCCGGCAATTTTATTTCGTACTGGGATACGATGGATAGTATTAATGAATGGAGAAATAACAGCCTGCATTTGCAAGCAAAAGAACAAGGAGTAAAGCAATGGTACAAGTATTACCACAGCCTTATTTGTAAGGTTGAGCGCTCAAACGAGTTTTTTGCCAATCATGTAAAATAAACCGTATCCAAGTAAAATATACTTAACTTTACTATATGAACGATGTAGCAAAAGAGGCAAGCATTTTAAACCCCGAAAAATGGATTGATAACTATGCTGACTATTTATACTCGTTTGCTTATAACCGTGTAAGTGATGAAGACACGGCCAAAGATTTAGTACAGGATACATTTCTTTCGGCACTTAAAGCAAGAAGTGGTTTTAAGGGTGAAGCTTCTGAAAAAACCTGGTTAGTATCTATATTAAAACGAAAAATAATTGATTTATACAGGAAGAATGCTGCCCACCCGCAACAATCGTTTGAGGAAAGTGAACAATATAAAATAGCCTATAGCCATTATTTTACCGAAACCGGTTTTATTAAAGGAGAATGGAATAAATCTGTTGGACCTAAACCATGGAATGGTTCAGACAAAACTATAGACCAAAAAGAGTTTAAACATGTGTTATCTGCTTGTTTAGGTAAATTACCTAAAGTGTGGTCGTCGGTTTTTGCTTTAAAATATTTGGAAGAAGAGGAGAGTGAAAGTATTTGTAAGGAATTAGATATAACCTCGTCTAACTACTGGGTAATTATACACAGAGCTAAATTGCAAATGCGTGAGTGTTTAGAAAAGAATTGGATTAAGGCATAATGGCTGAGGATAAAAACATAGCTTATTTTAATAAAGGCTTTAGCTTGAATTTATGCTGTAAGCAGGCAACGTATCTTTTGTTAAAAAAAGAAGAGAAACCTTTATCTTTTAAAGAGGAATATGCGCTAAAATTTCACATGAGTATTTGTAAATTATGCAGGGCTTTTAAAATTCAGTCAGAAATAATGAATAATGCGATTAACAAAAACTTAAACCAAATGGTTTTAATGCCTCAAAAAGAAAAAAATAATTTAAAAGTATTGATAAACAGTAACTTAGGTAATATTTAATTTTTATTTAACCCAAGTTGTAAGGAAACAAAAACCTAATCGTCTATATTTACGTAAGTATCTTAAACAATAAAATAAACCCTAAAAACAAATAAAATGAAAAACAAAAAAACAATCATCGCTGGTTCTATGTTAGCTGGTGCAATGTTAAGCGTATCTGCTTTAACTGCAAACACAAACTTATTTAACTACAACGCTTTAGGCAATGGTTCTGAAGTTCGTTCGGCTATTGAGTTAAATTGCGGCGAGAAAAAAGCTGAAAATAAAGACGCAAAAAAAGATTCAAAATCTACTACTACCGATAAAAAAGCAAAAGACGGTAAATGTGGTGAGAAAAAAGCAAAAGACGGCAAATGCGGCGAAGGCAAATGCGGTGAAAAGAAAAACCCTAAATAATTCTATAGAATTAATTTAGATGAAATAAAAATCCCGTCTGCAAATTGCGGGCGGGATTTTTTTATGGATGCTAAAATTTAAACCCCATGAAATCGATAAAAGGTAAAACAGGTATAGGCTTTAGAAAAGATTTTGCTGATGAGTTTTTGAACGAAAATATTCTTCAGCCAAGTTTTATTGAAGTGGCTCCTGAAAACTGGATTGATATGGGCGGTTATTGGAAAAAGCTATTTGATAAAGTAACCGAAAAATACCCATTAACCTGCCATGGCTTGTCATTATCTATTGGCAGCCCTGATGAGCTGGATTGGGATTTTTTAAAGAAACTGAAAATATTTTTAAAACAATACAATGTTCAGATATATTCTGAACACCTTAGTTATGCTAAATGCGATAATGCACATTTATATGATTTACTGCCTATTCCGTTTAGAGAAGATGCTGTAAACCATATTGTTGACCGAATAAAAAAAGTGCAGGACTTTTTAGAACAAAAAATTGCCATTGAAAACGTAAGCTATTATACTCCTGTAGCTGCCGAGATGGATGAACCCACATTTATATCAAACATTGTTGCCGGTGCCGATTGTAATTTATTACTGGATGTAAACAATGTTTACGTAAACTCATTTAACCATAAATACGATGCTAAGGAGTTTATAAAAAAATTACCGCTTAATAAGGTTGCCTATATACACATGGCAGGCCATTTACAAGTGGAAGAAGATTTGATTATTGATACACATGGCGAAAATATTATTGACCCTGTGTTTGATTTATTTGACTA
>DATFTU010000484.1:0-3453 GCA_035261565.1 Bacteroidia bacterium | reverse complement strand
AAGTAAAAACAAAGTTGTTACCGGCGAGGTGTTTCAGGTTTCATTTACGGTTAACGGAAATATGTCCGGCTTTAAAGCGCCTTCTTTTGCCGATTTCGATGTGTATAGTGGTCCCAACCAATCTACCAGCATGCAAATTGCAAATGGTAACATGAGCCAAACGGTAAGTTACTCATACATGATTGCAGCCCGTAAAGAAGGTAAGTTTACCATTGGTGCAGCTTCGTGTGTTATTAATGGTGCAAAATCCGAATCAAACCCCATTACTATTGAAGTCGCTAAAGGCGACCCTAAACAACAGCAACAACAGCGCCAGCAGCAACAGCAAAACCCATTTGGTGGCTTTTTTGGGCAAGAAGAAAACCAACCGCAACAATCGCAAGGTGTAAGCGCCGAAGATTTATTTATTAGGACGTATGTAAACAAAAAGCAATGTTATTTGGGCGAACAAATAATAGTTACCCAAAAAATTTATGCACGAACCAATATTACACATCGTGGTATGCAAAATGGTAAATTGCCAAGCTTTGATGGCTTTTGGTCTAAGGCCGAAGAAAAAAAAGGCAACCTGCCAATCAATACCGAAAATTTAGATGGCGTTCAATATGGTGTGGTTGAGTTAAGTCAAACCTATTTATTTCCGCAACGTACAGGTAAACTTACTATCGACCCTATTGAGTTAGATTGGGTTGTTCGTACCAAACCTAAAAGACAACAATCTATTTTCGACCAGTTTTTTGGTGGTGGTGGGCAAGATGTAGTAGTTAAACTAAAAAGTAAACCGGTAACAGTTGATGTGCAACCTTTGCCCGAAGCAGGCAAGCCCGATAATTTCACAGGGGCAGTTGGTAATTTTTCGTTTAATGCAAAATTAAATCACGATAAAGTAAAAGCTAACGAGGGTTTAAACCTTAAACTAACCATTACCGGTAAAGGCAATATCAGTTTAGTATCTACACCCAAAATTAATTTCCCCGATGGGTTTGAAACGTACGACCCTAAAGTAAACGAAACAGTTAGTACTGCAGGTGGCGTTAGCGGCACAAAAACGTATGATTATTTGGTTATTCCGCGCAAAGCGGGTGAGTTTACTTTAAAAGATATAAACTTTAGTTATTTTGATGTAGAGAAAAAGAAATACATCACACTCCCTTCGCCCGAAATTAAAATTACGGTTGATGCCGCTGACCCAAACTCTGTTGGCAGTGCGCAGGTATATAACCCCAAGCACGAAATTCAAACCGAAGAAAATGATATACGCTATATAAAAACTGGCAATTTAAACTTACATGCGGCTGATGAAGAGTTTTTTTCCTCGTGGAAACATTTTAGTTTATTGGGTTTAATTACGGCTTTATTTGTTGGTTTTTTAGTTGTACGTACTAATTACTTAAAATCGCAAAGCGATGTAGTGGGTGTAAAACAAAAACGCGCTATAAAAATAGCTCGTAAGCAATTGGCTTTGGCAGAGAAATTTAAAAACGAAAACAAACAAACCGAATTTTATAATGAAGTGCACACCGCATTAAATAATTATTTAAGTCATAAACTAAATATACCGGTGGCTGATTTATCTAAAGATACCATTACAGATAATTTAATGAAGAAACACGTTAGTGCCGAAACCATCAGCACATTAATAACCACCTTAAACGATTGCGAGTATGCACGCTATGCGCCTGCCGCTGCCGAAAAAGATTTAAACCTGGTTTACAACAATACTATCGATTTAATTACCAAAATTGAAAACGAACTGGCTCAGCAAAGTAAAAATGCAAGTTCAAAAATTAAAACAGTTGCTTTATTTTTTTGCTTACTAAGTTGCACATCAATATTTGGTATTAATGTACAGGATAGTGCAGCAGCAGCATACAACCATAAAGAGTACAAAAAAGCCATTAATTATTATGAAATAGTTTTACGCGAAGGAAATACATCGGCTGCTTTGCATTATAATTTAGCTAATGCCTATTTTAAAGATAACCAGTTAGGCAAAGCTATTTACAATTATGAGTTGGCTAAAAAATTAAACCCTGCCGATGATGATATTAAAAATAACCTGCGCATTGCTAATAGTAAGGTGGTTGATAAAATTGATGCAAAAGAAAACTTTTTTGCTAACACCATTAAAACAGGTTTATATAGTTTGTTTAGCTCTACCGGTTGGGCTTATGTTACTATAATATGCCTATTACTGGCTGCTTTATTTTTTATTCTTTTTTCTGTTACCGGTAATGTTGTTTTAAAACGTGTTGGTTTTTGGACGGGCAGTGTATTTATTATTGGGTTTGTATTTGCAATGGTTATTGGGTATGCTGCTTTGCACGAGTTACATAAAAATACACAGGCAGTTATCATATCACAAGAAGTGGCTGTTTTACCTGAACCAAATGCAACAGCAAAAACCAAATTTAACTTACACGAGGGTACAAAGGTTAATGTGTTAAGTGTTAATGGCGACTACACCGCTATACAACTGGCAAACGGTAACGAAGGTTTTATTGCCACCAAAGATTTAGGCCTGTTTTAACTATATTTCTCTGAATTTAAGGCTTAAAACCTTTATTTTGCAGTTAAAAACCTGTTTTTCTATGTGTTTTTTAATGAATAATGCCGCCAAAGCCCTTGCTTTATGGGGCTAATATATCTTATTATCAATTAATTAAATAGGGTTTGATATTTAACAGATAATTTATAGTTTTGCCCCCCTCAATATTTAATTTAAAAATATGAATGATTCGATAATTTATTTGGTTCCTGCCCTTGGTATAGTAGGATTATTAGTAATGGCCGTAAAATCTGCCTGGGTTAGTAAACAAGATGCCGGCGATAAAAATATGCAAGAACTTGCAGGCTATATAGCCGATGGTGCTATGGCATTTTTAAAAGCAGAATGGAAAGTATTAAGTTACTTTGTTGTAATTGCAGCTGCTTTATTAGCATATTCTGGTACTATACACGAAATACACGGGAAAGAAGTTCACTCAAGCTGGATTATAGCTATAGCATTTATAATTGGCGCTGTTTTTTCGGCTACTGCCGGGTATATTGGTATGAAAGTGGCTACTAAAGCCAACGTGCGTACTACACAAGCAGCTCGCACAAGCTTAAGTCACGCTTTAAAAGTATCTTTTACAGGTGGTACTGTAATGGGACTTGGTGTTGCCGGTTTAGCGGTTTTAGGTTTAGGCGGTTTATTTATAGCATTCCTTTCAATATTTGCTGGCCTTGGCGAGCATACCGTTAAAACAGCTATCGAGGTTTTAACCGGGTTTTCTTTAGGTGCTGAGTCTATTGCATTATTTGCGCGTGTAGGTGGTGGTATTTATACAAAAGCGGCCGACGTGGGTGCTGACTTGGTAGGTAAAGTTGAAGCAGGTATTCCTGAAGATGATGTTCGTAACCCGGCAACTATTGCTGATAACGTGGGCGATAACGTGGGTGATGTTGCTG
>DATFTU010000483.1:0-8751 GCA_035261565.1 Bacteroidia bacterium | reverse complement strand
AGCAGAAATTACCGGCTGTATTTTTCAGGGCAATCGGTTTCGCTTATAGGCACCTGGATGCAACGTACATCGGTTTACTGGTTGGTATATGTACAAACGCAATCAACCTTTATGCTGGGTTTGGCTGTGTTTACAACACAATTTCCTTCTTTTCTGTTTTCACTTTTGGGAGGTGTAGTATCTGACAGGTATAACCGGTATAAGGTTTTACTTTTTACACAAATAGCCTCCATGATACAGGCTACTTTGCTTACAATACTGGTTTTATTTAATCAATATACCGTTTGGGAAATTTTAACCCTAAATGTTTTACTGGGGGTAATTAATGCTTTTGATGTGCCTGCCCGGCAAGCCATGGTATATGAAATGGTGGATGATAAAGAAGATTTATCCAACGCTATTGCGCTTAACTCATCCATGGTAAATTTAGCCCGTCTTTTAGGACCTGCTATGGCAGGTATAGTGTTAGAAGAGCTTGGGGCGGGTATCTGTTTTCTAATAAACACCCTAAGTTTTGCAGCTGTTATACTCTCTTTATTGTTAATGAGGTTGCCCAAATACATACCAAAACCTTATGCTAAAAAAGTAATAGGTGAATTAAAAGAAGGCTTCACATATTTAAAACAAACACCCTCTATTGGGTTTGTTATTTTGTTTTTGGCTTGTATAAGTCTGTTAGTGCTGCCATTTACAACTTTATTGCCTGTATATGCTAAAGTTATTTTTAAGGGTAATGCTTCTGTTTTTGGATACTTAAATAGTGCCATAGGCTTGGGTGCTGTTAGCGGAACCATTTTTTTGGCATCGCTTAAACCGGGCGTTAACCTTAAAAAAATCCTGTTTATAAATACCCTTATATTTGGCTTTGGCCTGATAGCGTTTTCGCATATAACTAATTTACCGGTTGCCTTGTTTTTTGCCGTTATAACAGGTTTCGGTATGATGTCGCAAGTAACCGTGAGCAACACCATTATACAAACAACGGTTTCTGTTGCTATGCGGGGCAGGGTAATTAGTTATTTTGCCATGGCATTTTTTGGCATGCAGCCTTTGGGTGGTTTGTTAGTGGGAGGCGTTTCATCCTATATAGGCACGCCCAATACTATTTTAACTGAAGGGGTATTAGCGCTCCTAATTGCGCTACTATTTTCATACATGTTGCGGCAAGATATTTTTAAACCAAAAAACGTATAGTTTAATTGTGAAAAAATGGGCTGTAACAGATTAAAAAGTTAGCGTAATATTTAAGTTAGGCATAATAGGCAACTGATTAACCCTTTGATAAGTTATACGATCAAAATAAAATATGTTGGCACGATTATATACGTTAGTGCAACCGCCATTAACTTCAAGCATCATACGGTCTTTTAACGTGTATTTATAACGTACCGAAACATCTAACCTGTGGTAAGTTGGTAACCGTTCAGAAAACAAATTACCTGCCACATAACCCAACTGCCCGTTTTGCGTAGTATAACCGTTCATATAGTTATTTAGGTTAAGTTGTTGATAGTAACCTTGTGTAGGGGTAAACGGAAAGCCCGAACCAAAATTCCAACGCACGCTGGCTTCCCAGTGCTTCTTTTTATCTAAATTATAGGATGCTACAATATTTATGTTGTGCCTTCTGTCAAATATTGGATAGTACTCCTGTATACCATCCCAACGGCGGTTATATGAGTATGAATAAACAGTCCATAAATAAAAACGGTTTTTTTCATATTTCACAGTAACATCAAACCCGCGCGAAAAACCTGTTTCTACTATAAAATCCTGTACCTCGCTATCAGGATAATACCCAATATGCTGGGGGTCTGAATTAAATAATTTGTAACGGTTAGCATTGGTTAAAAAAGTAAACATTTTTTGATAAGCCTCAACATTTACCTGTATGTTTTTAAATAAGTCAAATTCAAAACCGCCTACTAAATGGTTAGCCCGTTGTATTTTGCTGCCCACTTGGGTACTATCTTTTGATGTTGGGCTTTTTGTATAATAGCTTTGTATATTATCGGGGCTAAACAAAAAACCGTAAAAAAGGTTTACCACATCCTGGTCTGAATTGGCCGACACTAAATTTTGGGAATAAATGCCTCCGGCAAATTTAAAACGTATACGGTTGCTGATATTATATTTACCCGATAAACGTGGTTCGGGCGATAAGGTACCCAGTGTGGCGTACTCATGTAAACGAAAACTTGGCTCTAAAACCAGTTTACGGTTTTTTGATAAAAATTTTGCCTTTACATAACCGGCAATTTCAGTAGATGTACCCTGCTGGGTTTCTTCAATATTGTTGTAGCCGGCATGGTAATCAAAATTATTATGATAGCCCAATAACTCAAAACCATAAATAACCTGGTTTCTACCCAAAAAATTAGTGAATTTAAAGCCCCCGTTAAAGCCTCCAATTGTACTGCTGTTAGCCGGTGTGCTTGATGTTGTTTCATTAATTTTGTATTGCGAGTAAGCAAAATTTCCTTCAATAAGAGTATTATTTCCGCTGGGGATTAAAACAAAGTTACCACCCCCGCCAACCGAGTTCCACGCAAAAGTGGCAATAGTTGGGTACATAACTTTATCATTAAAATCAAAACCAAATAAACTTATTTTAGATCCGTTGGTTGAATTTAGCGAAATTTTGCCATATAAATCATTATAGCTAAACGGTAAACCATTTGGGCCATTTGCATACTGATAAATATATTTTGATGTAGTTGGCAGGTAAGATGTTTTGCCCGATACTACATACGATAAGCTTGAGTTTCCGTTTTCTTTTAGTTTAACGATAGGTCCTTCAATCATAGCTTTAGCACCAAAGGTTGATGCCGATACTTTAGATGATAGACGTTTTTTATTACCATCGCGGGTTGTTATGTCCATAACCGATGATGTACGGCCACCATATTCCGCACCAAATCCGGCTGTATAAACATCGGCATTTTTAATAATATCATTATCAAACACCGAAAATAAACCAATAGAGTGGAAGGGGTTATAAATAATCATACCATCCAGTAACACTTTATTTTGTACCGGCGAGCCTCCGCGTATATATAACTGCCCTCCCTGGTCACCAGTAAAAGTTACGCCGGGTATTACCTGTAAATACTGCGCCAAATCGGGTTGACCAACACTGGGCAGTTTTTTAATTTCTACTGGGTCTATACGGGTTACAGATACTTGTGTGTTTTCTTTTTTGGCTTGTTGTTCGCCTGTAGCCTCCACTTCTATAAGTTGTATCGTGGATTTGTTTAGGTATAATTTTTTAGTTACAATTTGATTTGCGGTAACTGTAATGGTTTCAAAAATAGAATCGTAACCCAAATAACTTGCCACCAAAGTGTATGTGCCGGGTTTTATTTTAGTTATATTAAAAAAACCATTTATATCTGTAGCATTGCCATAAGTGGTACCTTTTAAATACACGTTGGTAAACAGGGCCGGTTCTCCATTATCTTTAGTATAAACAAAACCTCGTATGTTAGCTGTTTGGGCGTTAAGTAATACCGTACTTAAAAGCAAAAGAAAAAAGAGGCCTATAAATTTTTTTACCATTATCTTATTTTGGGGCTGCACAAAAATAACATTTTAAACATGTTATAATAATCTATTTTTAAGTAGTTAATTTTATTGTAAAAGCGCAATAAAATGTTAATTTTTTTGGTTAAACATTTGCTCTGCAACTTATTTAGTTCCGAAAGTTTACGTAATAAATGTAAAGAGTTTGTTCACTATAAAGACAGTAAAGTTTTTAAAAGGTTGTGCTTTTTTCTTTAGCGGTTGTTTTTAACAAATTAACGGTCAAATTTTTAATAGTAAATAAAACAGTGTAGTTTCACAAAAACTAAACAGAGAGACGGTTTTATGAAAAAGGCAGGGCTTAGCGAGTGGCTATTTAAATACAGATACGCATTGTGTTTTATTGCTATTGGTATAGTATATTTTTTCAATATGTTTATTGATGTGATGGAGATTGATGCGGCACAATATGCAGCCATGTCGAGAGAGATGATGCAAACCGGTGATTATTTGCAGGTACACGATAGAGGAGATGATTATTTAGATAAGCCACCCTTGCTTTTTTGGCTGGCTTCTCTTTCAATAAAGCTTTTTGGTATTTCAAATTTTGCCTATAAACTACCGGCAATTTTGTTTCTTATATTGGCTGTATATGCCACGTATCGTTTTACGTTAGATTGGTATAGTAAACAAAAGGCAATTGTTGCTGCTTTAATTTTATGCTCAACGCAGGCTTTCTTTTTAATGAGCAACGATGTAAGAACTGATGGCATTTTAACCGGCTTACTTATTTATACCATTTGGCAAATAAGCACTTTTATTAAAAAAGCAAAGCTGCTGAATTTAGTGTTGGCTGCCATGGCCCTGTCATTTGCGTTAATGACAAAAGGCCCCATTGCTTTAGTAATAGTAATGTTTGCTGTTGGCGGAGATTTGCTGCTAAAACGCCAATGGAAAACAATATTTAATTCAAAATGGCTGTTGCTTTTATTTATTGCGGCAGTTTTACTTATACCCATGTGCTATGGACTATACCAGCAGTTTGACCTGCACCCTGAAAAAGAAGTATATCAGCTAAAAGGCCCATCGGGTGTAAAATTTTTCTTTTGGACTCAAAGTTTCGGGCGGATTACCGGAGATATTTACTGGAATAATAACCCGGGTTATTTTTTCTTTTACCATTCAATATTATGGGATTTTCAGCCTTGGATATTATTCTTTATTCCGGCCCTTATTATTTTACTTATTAAACTAATCCGTAATAAATTTAAAATAGGAAACAATGAAGAGTATATTAGTTTTTGTGGCTTTTTATTAAGTTTTCTTGCCTTATCACAATCGTCATACAAATTACCACATTATATTTTTCCGCTATTTCCATTTGCTGCCACCATTACAGCAAATTTTATAGTGTGGTTGGCCGAAAACAGAGTAAAAATTTATAATAGACTTGGTAATGTACAATTTGGTATTATGCACCTTTTCTTTATTGCTCCTGTGTTGTGTTTTTTATTTTTCTTCCCGCCTGCATCGCCCGTGTTGCCAATTATTATTGGCTTGCTGTTTATTTTATATTGGGTTTTATTTAAAAACAGTAAAAGCAAAGTAGATAAAGTAATGTTAACTACTATGGTGGCCAGTTTTGCCATAGGCTTGGTTATGAGTACTACTTTTTATCCTAACTTACTAAGCTATCAGGCAGAGAGTGTGGCCGGCAGAGAAATTACACGATTAAAAGTGCCTCAAAACATGTTTTATAATTACAATACTTTCTCCAGAAGCATAGATGTATATGCCCAACGAATTGTACCTATCGCTAAAACCGATTCGTTGGCCGTATTTAAGAAAGGTACAATATTGTTTGTTGACTCAAAAAATTGGGAAATTATAAAACATAACCCGCATTGGACTTATAAAATAATACGTGTGTACGATAGCTTTTATGTTACGGCACTTAGTATTCCCTTTCTAATGAAAGAAACTCGAAAAAGTACACTCGATAAAAAATACTTAATTGAAAAATACTAAGAAATAAAAAGCTAATTGTATTATAAATTACCTAATGCTTTTGCACGGGCAATATATTTTTCAATATCGCGGTTTTCGGTGCTTTTATGATATTCTTTTTGTATGCGTTCGTATAATTTAACAGCATCGGCATACTCACCTTTAGTTTCATAAGCAAAACCTGCTTTTTTTAAATAAATAGGCGAAGTAAAATCATTTGCTTTGCTATCGGCGGCTTTTAAATAATATTTAATGGCATCATCAGTTTTTTTAAGCTCCATATTAGCGTCGCCCATAGCACCAATGGCAACCGAGTTAAGTACTACATCTTTAGTGCTGAATTTTTCTAACTCATCAATTGCTTCCTGATATTTAGCTGTACGCAAATAGCTTATGCCTAAGTAATAGTGTGCTAAATTAGCGGTTGGTGTATATGAGTACTCGTCAGCAATTTCCTGAAAACCTTTAATAGTTTTATCTGTCCCATCAGCTAAACGAATTGTTTTACCACCGTTTATGGCAATGTTAAAAGAGTCTTTTTCAAAATATTGTTCAGCATAAAACGACTCGGTTTGTGCTTCAGCATCTCTGTTCGGTATGTAGTACATAGTAAAGGCTAAGTATAAGCCAACTACACCTATAACGGCTGCAGCGCCAATGGCAATTTGCTTTTTATAATTTTCGTAAAAAAGCTCAAGACGGTCAATTTGACCTTCAACATCTATAGCAGGTGTAGTTTTTTCTTTTTCTGTTACTTCTGACATGTTAAAATTTATGGACTGCAAAAATATATCTTTTTACCGATAAAAAAAATGTAAAAGCATATAAATATTGCAGCATAAAGCTCTAATTATCAACAAAAAAGCCCCGTATTGCTACGAGGCTTTTGTATATATAACCATGGGTTAAACAATTACATCATTCCACCCATTCCGCCATCCATGCCACCTGGCATTCCCATAGCTGGTTTTTCTTCTTTTTTATCAGCCAATACGCATTCGGTAGTTAACAACATACCGGCAACTGATGCAGCATTTTCTAAAGCAATGCGGGTTACTTTAGTTGGGTCAATTACACCCGCTTTAAGTAAGTTTTCATAAACTTCGGTACGGGCGTTAAAGCCATAGTCATCTTTACCTTCTTTTACTTTTTGTATAACAATGCTGCCTTCTAAACCACAGTTAGCACAAATTTGGCGTAATGGCTCTTCAATAGCACGTTTTACAATTGCAATACCTGTGTTTTCATCATCATTTAAGCCTTTTAATTTATCCAGGCTTGCAATAGCACGCAAGTAAGCTGTGCCTCCACCTGCAACAATACCTTCTTCAACAGCAGCACGTGTGGCAGCTAAAGCATCGTCAACACGGTCTTTTTTCTCTTTCATTTCAACTTCAGTAGCAGCACCAATGTAAAGTACCGCAACACCACCGGCTAATTTAGCTAAACGCTCTTGTAGTTTTTCTTTATCGTAGTCAGATGTTGTGCTTTCAATTTGAGCTTTAATTTGGTTTACACGAGCTGTAATTTCAGCTTTTTTACCTGCACCGCCAACAATAGTTGTATTGTCTTTATCGATAGTAATTTTTTCAGCTTTACCAAGTGATGTTAAATCAGCATTTTCTAATTTAAAGCCAACTTCTTCACTAATAAATTTACCACCTGTTAAAATAGCAATATCTTCTAACATGGCTTTACGGCGATCACCAAAGCCTGGAGCTTTAACCGCAGCAATTTTTAAGTTAGAACGCAAACGGTTTACAACCAAAGTTTGTAAAGCTTCTCCGTCTAAATCTTCAGCAATAATTAAAAGTGGTTTACCTGTTTGTACTGCTTTTTCTAATACAGGCAGTAACTCTTTCATACTCGAAATTTTCTTTTCGTAAATTAATACGTAAGGATTATCGAATACGGTTTGCATTTTATCGGCATCAGTTACAAAATACGGAGAAATGTAACCACGGTCAAATTGCATACCTTCAACTACTTCAACAGTAGTATCAGTTCCTTTAGCTTCTTCAACGGTAATAACACCTTCTTTTTTTACTTTACCCATTGCTTCAGCAATTAGTTTACCAATAACATTATCGTTATTAGCAGAGATGGTTGCAACTTGTTCAATTTTTTTATTGTCGTTACCAATTGATTGCGATTGTTTTTGCAAATTTTCAACCACAGCAATAACTGCTTTATCAATACCACGTTTTAAATCCATTGGGTTTGCACCTGCTGCAACGTTTTTTAAACCTGCTGTAACAATAGCTTGTGCTAATACAGTAGCCGTAGTTGTACCATCACCTGCAGCATCAGCGGTTTTGCTGGCAACTTCTTTTAAAAGTTGAGCTCCCATGTTTTCAACCGGATGAGACAATTCAATCTCTTTAGCTACGCTAACACCATCTTTAGTAATAACAGGCGAGCCAAATTTTTTATCGATAATAACGTTGCGCCCTTTAGGGCCAAGTGTTACTTTTACTGCGTTTGCCAAAGCGTCTACACCGCGTTTTAAAGCATCGCGGGCTTCTAAATTAAAACTAATGTCCTTTGCCATTTTTTCGTTTATTTTTAAATGATTAATTAAATTATATAACTGCGTAAATATCGCTCTCGCGCATAATCAGGTACTCTTTACCATCTACACTAAGCTCAGTTCCTGCATATTTGCCATATAAAACCGAATCGCCCACTTTTACAGTCATAGGCTCATCTTTTTTACCTGTGCCAACTGCAATTACTTTACCACGCATTGGTTTTTCTTTAGCTGTATCAGGGATAATAATTCCTCCTGCGGTTTTTTCTTCAGCGGCAGCTGCTTCTACAAGCACTCGGTCTGCCAATGGTTTTACACTTACTTTTGCCATTTTTATATTATTTTGGGTTAATTATTTTTTTTTGACGTGCAAATGTAGTCTAATTCCGTGCCAATGTTATGTTATGTAAATATTAAAGTCATTTTTTCAGTTATTTAAATGTCATGTAAAAAGCAAAGTGTCAAATTGACTTTATATAAAACAAAAGAGCGGCCTTGGCCGCTCTTTTGAATAGTAAGGTTTAAACCACAGATTATTTTTGGATAATCATTTTTTTAGTAGCTTGTTGGTTACCTGCAGTTACAGTGTAGTAATAAACACCAGAGCTTAAGTTGCTGGCATCAAAATTAACTGTGTTTTCGCCAACGTTACCGCTAACTTTTTTACTGAATACTAAGTTACCAATTGCATT
>DATFTU010000482.1:0-3536 GCA_035261565.1 Bacteroidia bacterium | reverse complement strand
AACGTAAAGTATAACGAACTTAGCCCTAACTTGGTTAATGCCCTAATTGCAACCGAAGATGCCCGTTTTATGGAGCACAGCGGAGTCGATTTAAAAGCTCTTTTCCGTTCGGTAACCGGTGTACTTACCGGTAACAGTAGTGCGGGCGGCGGCAGTACGCTTACACAGCAATTGGCTAAAATGCAGTTTCCGCGCGAAAACCTGAGTAAATTTCAAATTATATTCCGTAAAATAAAGGAATGGATAATCGCTGTGCGGTTAGAGAAATTATACACCAAGCAAGAGATTATGGCTATGTATTTAAACAAATTCGATTTCCTTAATTTGGCAGTGGGTGTAAAGTCTGCTTCACAAATTTATTTTAATACCAGCCCCGATAAATTAACCGTGCCACAAGCGGCCATGCTGGTTGGTATGGCAAAAAATCCATCGTTGTTTAACCCGGTTAGGTTTGAAAAACGTACGCAAGGCAGAAGAAATGTAGTATTGAGCCAAATGGTTAAATATAATTATTTGCCGCAGGCAACTTATGATTCACTTAAAACCCAGCCGCTTAATTTGGTTTTCCGCCCTGAGGATCATAACGATGGTTTGGCAACTTATTTCAGAGAATACCTGCGCGATAATTTTTTGAAAGAATGGTGTACCACTCATAAAAAAGAAAATGGCAAGCCTTACGATATTTACAGGGATGGGTTAAAAATTTATACTACCGTCGATTCGCGTATGCAAAAATATGCCGAAGAAGCTGTAACAGAACACATGACTGTTTTACAGGAAGCATTTTCTAAAGAGTGTAAAAACAAAAAGAATGCTCCCTTTGCCTGGAATGTAAGTAAAGATGAAATAAAAAATATTATGCAAAGTGCCATGCACCGTAGCGATAGATGGCGCTCTATGAAAGCAGGAGGCAAATCGGAAGAAGAGATTTTACAGGCATTTAAAACACCAACTAAAATGACTGTGTTTAGCTGGCATGGTGAAATTGATACCACTATGACTCCCTATGACTCTATTAAGTATTACAAAAGCTTCCTTCAAACCGGTTTTATGGCTATGGAGCCTCAAACCGGTTATATTAAAGCTTGGGTGGGCGGTATTAATCATACGCATTTTCAGTACGACCACGTAAAAATTGGTAAGCGCCAGGTGGGCTCCACCTTTAAACCTTTTGTATATGCACTTGCTGTGCAAGAGGGATATTCGCCTTGTTACCGAATACCTAATGTAAGAACTTGCATAACTACCGAAACGGGTACCGAATGGTGTCCTGATAATTCTGCCGGGGATGAAGCATTTGAAGGAAAAATCCTTACATTAAAAGAAGCTTTAGCCAACTCCTTAAATTATGTAAGTGCCGCTTTAATGAAACAATTTGGCCCGCAGGCTGTAGTTAATATAGCCCACCGTATGGGCATTACATCTCATTTAGATGCTGTACCGGCTTTATGCCTGGGGGTTGCCGATATTTCGTTATACGAAATGGTGGGGGCAAATTCAACTTTTGCCAATCAGGGTACTTATGTGCAACCTATTTTTGTAACCCGTATTGAAGATAAAAACGGTAAGGTTTTAGAAGAATTTGTGCCCAAAACCGATGAGGTTTTTAACGAAGAAAAAGCTTATGTAATGTGTGAGTTAATGAAAGGTGTGGTGCAAGGAGGTACAGGTTCCCGAATACGTTACCGCTACAAATTAATGAACCCCATAGCCGGTAAAACCGGTACTACACAAAATAACAGCGATGGCTGGTTTATTGGCTTTACACCCGATTTGGCTGCCGGTTGCTGGGTGGGTGGCGAAGACAGAGCTGTGCATTTTAATACTACTGCTGATGGGCAGGGAGCCAGTATGGCATTGCCTATTTGGGCTAAATTTTTCCAAAAAGTATATGCCGATAAAACTATTAAAATATCTAAAGGAGATTTTGAACGCCCCTCAAAAATGAGCGAAATAGAGCTTGATTGTAAAACCTACAACGATGATAACAAGCAAGGGGGAGGAATAGGAGAAGAAGGTGATAAAGAGCCTTGGTAGTCCGCAACAATTACCAAGTCTGTCGAAAATATTTGCTCCTTTTCAAAAAAAATGTTAATCTTGTGTTTACTATTTATTAAGATTTTTAATAGCATTAATTTTATGAAAAGGACAACTATAGTAGCCATTTTTTTATTACTTATTTTGGCATCTTGCGATAGAGGTAAGGGCAACCAAAATAAAAGCGGAGAATCTGCTGAAGCAAAAGGAGGCCGTGTGTATGGAGGATGTCTGCGCGTTTCTGAGATCGAAAATATTCAAAGCCTTAATCCAAGTTCTATAGTTGATGTTGCATCTAATTTTATTGGTACTCAAATTTATGATGGCTTAACCCGTTTAAATAACGCCACACTAAAAGTTGAACCTGCCATTGCCGAAAAATGGGATATTGATGCAACCGGAACTAAATATACATTTCATTTACGTAAAGGAGTTCTTTTTCAGGATGACAAATGTTTTTCGGGTGGTGCGGGCCGTGAGGTAAAGGCTGCTGATGTTAAATATTCTTTTGAGTTATTATGTAAAAACACACCCGATAATGGCGGCTTTGTAAACACATTTAAAGACAGAGTAAAAGGGGCTAATGCTTACTTTGATGGCAAAGGCGAATTAGAAGGCGTAAAGGTAATTGATGATTATACCATTGAAATTACTTTAGAGCACCCAAGCACTGTATTTCTTCAAATTTTAGCGGAATCTGTTTGTGGTATAATTGCTAAAGAAGCGGCAGAAAAATATGGTAAAGATATAAAAGTGGGTACCGGTGCATTTATGTGGGATGCTGCACATACTACTAAAGATAAAGTTGTACTTGCTAAAAACCCTAACTATTATGGGGTTGATTCTTTAGGCAATAAATTACCTTTCTTAGATTCAGTCCTTATTTACATTATCCCAACAAAAGATAAAGAGTTAGCTATGTTTAAAGATGGTAACTTAGATATGATAACCTCATTACCATCCCAATCTATAAAAGAGATGGTTGAAACTCAAATTCAGGATTTTCAAAACCGCCCCCCAAAATATTTATTAGATAATGCTGCCGAAATGATTACACAGTATTACTCGTTTAATATTACCCGTCCGCCGTTTGATAATATTAAAGTACGCAAGGCATTTAACATGGCTATTAACCGTAAAAAATTAGTTGAAGATATTTTAAATAACCAGGCCTTTGGTGCAGGTATTTATGGGTTTACACCACCAACTTTTTCGGGTTATGATATAACTAAAATTAAAGGATACGAGTATAATGTAACCGAGGCAAAAAAATTATTAGCCGAGGCGGGTTACCCTAACGGAAGGGCATTTCCGCCTGTTAAAATAATTTTAAATAGTGGTGGCGCGCGGAACACAAACGTAGTAGTTGAAATACAAAAACAGCTATTAGAAAACCTGAATGTAAATGTAGATTTTGAAGTAATACCTATGGCGCAAAAAATGGAATTAGCCGCAAGCAACCAGGCTGATATTGTACGCGAGGCATGGGTGGCTGATTA
>DATFTU010000481.1:0-2815 GCA_035261565.1 Bacteroidia bacterium | reverse complement strand
ATACTTTTCTGAATGAATTATTGTGCGCTTCATCCACAATTACCAAACCAATATCCTGCAAAAATTCCAGATTATCTTCATCATGCAGGCGGTTGTTTAATGTTTCTATAAGAGCTGTGTACACTAAGTAAGGTTCGTTTTTATCAAGAATTTTTACACTGCTGTTAATTACTTTATTAGGAATGTTTATTGAGTTTAAAACCGCCGACGTTTGTTGCGAAAGCTCAACGCGGTGCGTTAGTATAAGTACTTTTTTATTAAATTTTTGAATATATAGTTTAGCTATTTCAGAAAAAATAATGGTTTTACCACCGCCCGTTGGTAATTGAAAAAGCACATTAGAATGTGGCGGAAGCTCATCAAACTTTTTATAAATATTATCTACCGCTAATTGCTGATACGGATATAATTTCCGTTCGGTGGTTTGCTCAATAATTTCTTCGCTCATAAAAAAAATGTAACCTGTAAATATACGGCTATTTTTTTATCAAAAAAAGGCTATAAGTATATTTCGGCAATAGCAACATCAGCAGGCATTGTAGCCAGGATGTTAAATTTTTCGTTTGCTTTTTCTTTACGTATAATTACTATATCACCTTGAGAAATGTTTATATTTTGCGAAGGTGATTCTATTATAATTTCCCCTTGCGAAACATATACCGCGAAAAAATCGCCATTTATATTGCACTCTTTTTTACAACCACCTACCAAAGAAAATCCCAAAGCGGTAGCTTTTGCCAAGCCACGTGTCATTACATTAAAATCGGTAACCTTGCCAATGGATGTCGTTTCCCAATTGCCCGAAAAACTATCAGTCTCAAATTTTTTAAGTTGTTTGGTATATTGGTTTTTGTGCTGAATGTTTAACTCGCCATCTAATACCATAATAACACGGGCAACATTTGACAAGCTTGTAAAGGTTGATTGTTCAACCTCAATAGTTGCGGTGCTGATTCTGAAAATAAAATCAAGATTTTTATAAATGGCGGTTTCAGGGTAAATAGCAAGCTGTGTGGTTGTGCCACCTTGCCAGTTAGTAGTGGTAAGCTGCTCTTTTTTAATGAGGCTTATTTGCATCGGGCAATTTAATTTTTTCGTCTTTCCACTTAAAGGTTTTTATCATTTGCATAATATCGGTACGCAAATAATCAATTACAATTTTTAACGAATCGATATTGGGAGGGCAATTAAAATATAATGACCCGCGTAAAAAATGCTTGGTGCTATCGGTAATATAAAATTGTATGGCCGATGCGCTGTTGCCGGCAATATCATACAACAAACCATATACATGAGCAGAATCATTTATTAAAACCTGCTCATCTAACCCACTTGCTTTTACCTGGTGGCGTATGGCAAGCTCGCGCGAATCGTTCAGGTGTTTTGCCAAATCATTATTAAGTGGGCTGTAACTAATATACAGTTGCGCCCTGTAAAGCGGGTACATAATATTTAACCAGCAAGGTTGCGCGTTTTTACTTTTATCTTCTTCAACAAAGGAGTAAACCGGGGTTTGAAAACTAAACGGGCAAATGCTATCGTAGGTTTTGTATTTTTTTTCAGGGAAATTTAATTTATAAAACGCACGGGGTTTAGGTGCCGCCGGGTTTTCATCATCATCGCCAATGCACGAGGTTAAACAGGCAACGGTAATTAATAAGCAGCAGAAAATTAATTTTTTCATGTTTCAAAAATAGAAAACCCAGGCAGATAAAACCGGAGCCTGTAAATATATTATCAACAGCTTAATTTAAAAGGGTAAATCATCAGTAGGCGTTGGCGGGTTTCCTCCGGTTGGAGATGGATTTGATGCTCCTTCGCTTTTTCGAATCAACTGAAATGTTTCGGCCACAATATCGGTTGTGGTGCGTTGCTGCCCTTCTTTATCCTGCCATTTGCGGGTTTGCAATTTTCCTTCTAAATAAATAGTATAGCCTTTTTTTAAAATTCGTTCGGCACTTTCGGCAATAACGCGCCACATTACAATGTTGTGCCACTCGGTTTGCTCAACGCGGTTACCGTCTTTATCTTTATAATACTCGGTTGTGGCCAAACTAAAACTAACACGGGCCACTCCCCCATCTAAACGGCGCATTTCGGGGTCTTTGCCCAAATTGCCTACTAAAATTACTTTGTTTACACCTGCCATATTTAAAAAATTACTGGTTAAACAAATGTAAATATTTAATCAGGCAAATTGTAACGGCAATGTTTATTTTTGTTTTTATTGTGAAAACAAAACCAAGCCACCAATACGCCAATTTTAAGCAAGCAAAAATTGCTTATACCATTAGCGGAAAAGGACGCGCCGTGGTTTTACTGCATGGTTTTTTAGGGTCGACCGAAATATGGGAACCCATAAAAGATAGTTTAGCCAAGCAGTTTAAAATAATTTGTATTGATTTGCCGGGGCATGGCCAAAGCGATTGCTATGGTTATATACATAGCATGGAGCTAATGGCGCAAGCTGTTAAAGCGGTTATGGATAGTTTGCGGCTAAAAAAATATGTGATAATAGGACACAGCATGGGTGGTTATACAGGCCTGGCTTTTGCCGAGTTGTTTCCTGATTTTATACGGGGATTGTGCTTATTTCATTCAACCTCGTATGCTGATAGCGAGCAAAAAAAACGCGACCGCGATAAAGCCATTAGAGTAGTAAAAAATGATACAAATATTTATGTACGTGCCACTATAAATAATTTGTTTGCCACAAAAAATTTAAAACACCTTAAACAAGAAATTTTATTTACACAGCGCATAGCACGTAAAACACCTAAGCGTGGCATTATAGCAGCCCTTGAAGGCATGAAAA
>DATFTU010000480.1:0-4094 GCA_035261565.1 Bacteroidia bacterium | reverse complement strand
GTATCTAATAAATTATTTTGGAAGTTGTCGTTATTCGTAGCTGTTATCCAACCTAAAGTTTTCCTGTTTGAAAATGTAGAGGGGTTATTACATGATCGAAACTTAGGTATTTTGCTTGAACAGAAGAGGCGCCTGAATATGCTTAACTATGAATGGGGTTATACAACCTTTAATGCTGAAGAATATGAAGTGCCGCAAGAAAGAAGGCGTGTAATTTTTGTCGGAATAAGAAAAGATGTTTATGAAAAATCTTCTAAAGGCAGTTTTTTTCCAACCCCTAATTTGGATGATTTAGATGGTTTATCAATTAGTAGTGTGTTGCCTAATTTAATTGGATGTTCTCCAGGGCAATTCAAAGATGATTTCCGTTTCGGAAACAGACCATTTTGCACCGTTACAAAAGGAACTTCTTTATGGGTATATGACAAGCAAGCAGATAGAAGAAGGCCTACTATTGCAGAATTAATGGTTGCAAGTTCATTTCCTGTAAATTTTAAATTAGATGGACCTAAAGGTGAGCAATGGGGAAGAATTGGAAATGCAGTTCCTCCAAAATTAATACGCGCTTTTGCAAGAACCATAAATGAGAATTTCCTTAATCCTTATTTAACTTCTAATAACCATACAAAAGCAGAATACGAAAAACTGAAAATAATTTCAAATCATTTCAAACAGCATGGCTTTAAAGTTGTAAAAGATGTCAAGCTTCCTTTCTGATAACTATATAAGAGCACTTCAAATTTCAATAATCAATAATTAAATTATGTCAGACACAACAATTGAGTGGACGGAAGTTACGTGGAATCCAACGACCGGATGTGATAAAATATCTGCGGGATGTAAATTCTGTTACGCAGAGGTAATGAGTAAACGATTAATGGCAATGGGCCAACCTAAATACCGTAACAATTTTGAACTTACTGTTCATGAAAAAGAATTGCAAAGACCGTATAGCTGGAAGAAACCACGCGTAGTATTTGTTAATTCAATGAGCGATTTGTTTCACAAAGATGTTCCTACTGAGTTCATAAAACGCGTATGGCGAGTTATGAATGAAACGCCTCAACATACATATCAGGTGTTAACCAAGCGTGCAGAAAGGATAGAAGAGCTATCATTAGAACTAACATGGACACCAAATATATGGATGGGTGTATCTATAGAGAATGAACTTGTGATGCATCGTTTAGAGCATTTAAGAAATACCGGTGCAATAATAAAATTCATTTCTGCCGAACCGTTGATTGGGCCATTACCTAATATGAACCTAAAAGATATTCATTGGGTGATAGTTGGTGGTGAATCAGGCCCAGGGTCAAGGCCAATGGAAAAGAAATGGGTAATTGATATTAAAGACCAATGCAGAAAATTTAATACAAGCTTCTTCTTCAAGCAATGGGGAGGCGTGCGTAAAAAAGAAGCGGGTAGATTGCTCGATGGCGTAGAGTATAATGAGTTTCCTGTAATTATTAAACAATAAAATAAAACAACCATAAAAAATAAAAACATGAAGAAAACAAACAAAAGAACCTTTGGCATCTACGCAAGAAAAACAGCCAAGGTTAAAAGAGCAGAAGAACAAATTGATTTAGCTGAAATGATTCCTAAACTTGGACAGCTCTCGAAAGCAGAAGCAAAAAAAGTGACCAAAGCATGGCAGCAAGCAGAAGCTGAATTCAATATGGAAAATGATGGCCAAAAACTATTCAATCCAACATCTATGAGTAATAAAACCTTTCTGAATTTCATGAACTATTTAAAACTTACTGTTATTGATCGTGAGATTGGTTATCAAAGAGAATTTGTCCCCAAACAAGATTATGAACAGGAAGTTGCACGTGAGTTTAGAAAGAGATAAGTTATATGTTATCGGATACTATCCCCCTCCCTTGACTGCGTAGGAGGAGATAGTCCGATGGTTTTATAAAAATGATAATAAAAGTTGATTTGGATAAGAAGCTAAATGTATAGAGGGGTAGTATATATATGTATTATGTTGCCAGTTTTCATTTCAATAAAACAATTCAGTTTAAATAGTTAAGTAAAGTATAGGAGGGGTATATATATGTATTATGTTGCCAGTTTCTATAAAACAAAATCAAAATATTTATGACAGTTTATATACCAATCAATTTTCCAAATATTGATGAATTAGTTAGAGGCACTAAATTAAAGCCGGATAAAGTGCGTGTTTTGTTGCATCAGATGTATTTATCCCGTTTAAGCCAGAGCGGCTACACAGGAAAACAAAAGAACAACATACTCAATTATATATTTAATGAGGGATATGTTTCGCTTCATTGTTCTGTTTTAAGGTCATTGCTTACCTCATACTATAAAAATTACATGGATTTCTTAATAGAGAAGAAACTATTACGTACAAGGGAATCATCAAGCAGCAACAAGGCATATACAACAAATTTCGCAAGCATACATTACAAGCTCGCTCCAGAATTATTTCATGTAAAGGAAGCTTTTAGGCATTTTAGGAAAGAAACAATTACTGACAAGTGCACCATAAAAGCAATTAAGAAGACATCTGATGACTTTAAATTACATGGGAGTAGAAACGCTAAGTCGATACAAATGGAGTCGATACATGGGGCATTATACAGCATGGAGCAATCAATCAGATTTAATATACAATCAGCCGAAGGATGGATAAAGAATCATTTAGCAACACTATCATATGATAATGCCTATTCTGAAGAGCAGATGGAAAAACTAAGCGATAATATGATAAATCAACTGGAGCTTATTAATTCCATTAATGAAGGTGTTTCTTTTAGCTGTAAGATTGACCAATTTGGTGAAAGGCTTTACACGCCTTTAAAGCGTGTCGCCAGATACATGCGCCAATTCATGTATTTTGAAAATAATCCAGAAACAGAACTTGCCTGCCTTGACATAAGCAACAGCCAATTATACTTTTCTACCTTATTGGTCAATAAGGATATTATTGAAACGATTATCCCTGAATTCCTGCCAATAACAAAGATTACAGAAAAGTATGGCAGTCAACTTGATTTCAAAAGATATACAGAGGCTTGTATAAATGGAACCATATATGATGAGTGGATAAGAATTGCTAATCACACAGACCGGAATGCGGCTAAAAAGGAGTTGATTCAAATATTGTTTTGTAAAAACAATGCAAAAATGCCAAGCATTAAAATCTTCAGGAACAGCTTTCCATCTGTTGCTAAATTTTTCAGAGAAATTAAAGCGTTGAAAGAAGATACATTGCCATTTATTACAAAGACCTATCTTGACAAGAAAGGAAGCTTTAAACCGGATTCATACCATTGCAATCTGAGCTGTGCTACCCAAAGACTGGAATCACGTATATTCATCAAACGCATAGGCCAATCCTTACTCGATAAAGGCATTGAACCATTTTTCACTATACATGACAGTGTTTACTATCCAAAACACCTGACTGAAAAAGTACAGAAAATTATTGAAGATGAGTTTCACTTATTGGGCTTGGCATATCCTAAGCTAAAATAGAGCAAGCCTGATTTGCTTTAACGTTTAATGAAGCTATTTCGTTAGTAAAAATACTATTGAATATAAATCCCATTGCATATAAAATTTAAACTCGTATGTCCGTAACGAATGACCTGATAGAAATTAATGAGCTCTTTGATTTATTAGGTTATTCTGATTTACGCTCCGTAAAGAAATTTTGTATGGAAAATAAAATCCCATTGTTCAATTTAGGCAAGAAGACATATACCATTAACAACTTTTTGGATGTGGTCATTGCAAATGAGTTCAGCAAGAACTATTCGAATGCCGATAAAATATTGCAGGCGATAAATGATGATGATAAAGCGGCTTTGGCTAATCTAATTGATGCACCTACAGAGCAAAAAGTAAATACAAAATTTAAAAAACATAAAAAAAACAGCTCTGCGGCTGAAAGATTATTAAACAAATTAAACGAGGCCTGATGTTAAAAGTACCTGCAAAATATAAGCGCTGTGGTATAAAGATAAAATGCACTGCCTGTAAGTGGCAGGTGTCTGATACTTGTAAAAAGAATAATAAAAGTCTTCACCTGTGTCCCAATAAAGAAAAACATAAGTATT
>DATFTU010000479.1:0-8134 GCA_035261565.1 Bacteroidia bacterium | reverse complement strand
GATAGTGGTTGTGTGCCGCTTGCGGTAAGTTACACCAGCACCAGTACCAGTAGTATTGACCCAATAGCAACATACTCCTGGAATTATGGCGACGGAAACTCAAATACCACAACAGTTGTAAGCACTAATAATACCTATACTACAGCGGGTATTTATTCTCCCAAACTTATTGTGCAAACTGTAAGAGGCTGTTTAGATACTTTTGTGTGCGCAAGTTGTATAAAGGTGGGTACGCCACCTGTGGCAAGTTTTACCATATCGCCCGATTCGGCTTGTTATGGCATGCCGGTAAGTTTTATAAACATATCAACCAATTCAACCGGTTATACCTGGTTTTTTGGCGATGGAGGAATGAGCACTTTGCAAAACCCTATGCACGTATATGCTGATACCGGAACATTTAAAATAAAAGTGGTTGCATATAACAATGGCTGTACCGATACTTCGATAATTGAGCCTGTTGTTATACTGGCACCTAAAGCGCAATTTAGTTATTCGCTTAGTTGTACTAATTATTATCAGGTGCATTTTGCCAGTTCATCTGAGGGGGCTGATTCTTTAGTCTGGAATTTTGGTGATGGCACAACAGATAATACAAATACGATTAGCCCTGTACATACGTACACAAGCAGAGGGGCTGTAACCGTAACACTAACGGCTTATAATTACAAATCGCATTGCAGCGATTCGGCTACACAATCATTTATCATTGCGCAACCCATTGCATCGTTTACCGTAAATGCCAATAAAGGTTGTTACCCTTTTACAGCAACATTTGCAAGCACATCACAAGATGCCAGTACGTATTTTTGGAATTTCGGAGATTTGTCAACCCTGGCTGATACGGCTAAAGTGACCGATACATCTTATACTTACACCCACCCCGGGCAAGATATTGTAAACCTTACCATTACCGATGTTAATGGTTGTACCAATACGTTTAAAGATACCTTGAAAACACTTGGTCCTTTGCCTTATTTTTATGCAGATACGCTTACAGGTTGTCGTCCGTTTAAAGTTATTTTTACTGATACTACTATCAGCGATTCGGCACTTGTAAACTGGACCTGGAATTTTGGCGATGGCACACCCATTGTATCATCGCTTGTTAGTACTGTTAACCACATATTTAATACACCCGGTAATTACAATATTACCATGACTGTAATTGATAAAAACGGATGTAAAGATTCGCTTACCAAATCAAGTTATATACAACCTACGTATCCGTATCCGGCATTTTCGGTAAATCACTTTTCGTGCAAAGGCAATCTGCTCACATTTAATGCATCGGCAACCAATGCTGTTGGCCCAACTTATATGTGGAGTTTTGGCGATGGCAGCAATACCACTACACATAACTCATCAACAACGCATACATATACGTATGATAGTTTGTATCATATATCACTAACGGTAAGAGATACCAACGGTTGCGATAGTACAATAACAGATACGGTACGTATTTTAAAACCCACAGCACATTTTAACTGGTCGGTTTTAAGCAGCGGTTGTGGTAACATGATTGTCGCCTTCCATGATTCATCAAGCGGATTTGTTAACGGTTGGAACTGGAGTTTTGGCAACGGAGCAAATGCCAATGTACAAAACCCAAGTTATACATATACACAACCTGGCAGTTATAACGTATCGCTAATTGTAACAAACCCCGGAGGTTGTACCGACACCGTTAAACAGGATAGTATAATTGTAGTACCCGGGCCAATTGGTACGTTTACTTTTTCGCCGGTTTCGGGCTGTAATCCTTTAATGGTAACGTTTATAGCACATAGTTTAAACTCACTGTATTATACCTGGGATTTTGGGGATGGAACTGTAATACAAGGTAACGATAGCATTACACATACATATAACCAATCAGGTTTATTTACGCCCATACTTACCTTAGGTAATATTGTATCTACAGGTACTTGCTCGTTACCGGCTATTAATTTAACAGGTGCGGTAACCACTATTAATTCGATTAATGTTACGTTAACTCCTCCTATAATTACACTCCCTCAAGATAGTACCGCCAATGTTTCAGCCCATGCAAGCGGTGGCACAGGGCCTTACACCTATAGCTGGTCGCCAAACAGTAATATAAATTGTGCTGCCTGTGCCAATATAACCGTTACCGGTACCGGAGATACATTAGTATATACACTTGTAACACAAGATAAAAACGGTTGCGCTACACAAACTAACCTGTTAGTTATATCAAAACCATGTGTAGAGAATGTACTAATACCAAACATTTTTACGCCAAATGGCGATGGCAAAAACGATGTTTTTTATATACCCGGTGTTTGTGCTGATGATAATTACTCGTTGCAAATATTTGACCGATGGGGTAACACCTTATTTTCTACACAACAACGCAACCATGTATGGGACGGAAAAACACCTGATGGCACCGATGCCACCGATGGTGTTTATTTCTTTATTGTAAATTTATCGAAAACAAGTTACAAAGGTTTTGTTAACTTAGTAAGATAATTTATGTCTCAAAACTATATTTTAAACAACGATACTATTGTGGCTTTGGCAACTCCACACGGTTCTGGTGCTATTGCCATTATCCGTCTTTCGGGGGAGAAAAGCATTTCTATTGTAGAAAAAGTTTTTTTTACTAAAAAACATCAACCAATTTCTTTAGCCGATAAAAAATCGCACACCTTGCATTTTGGTTTAATTTGCGCCGGCGATACTATTTTAGATGAAGTGCTAGTTGCTGTGTTTAAAAACCCGAATTCATTTACCGGAGAAGATAGTGTTGAAATTTCGTGCCACGGAAGTCAGTTTATACAACAACAAATATTACAGCTGCTAACCAAACAAGGCGCACGCATGGCAAAGCCCGGTGAATTTACATTGCGTGGTTTTTTACATGGCAAATTCGATTTAAGTCAGGCAGAGGCCGTGGCCGATTTAGTTAGCTCAAACTCTGCTGTATCGCATCAGGTGGCCATGCAACAAATGCGTGGGGGCTTCTCTTCTAAAATTAAAATACTGCGCAGTAAGTTGATTGATTTTGCATCTTTAATTGAACTGGAATTAGATTTTAGCGAAGAAGATGTAGAGTTTGCCAACCGTAGTGAATTAAAAAATCTTATCATTTCTATTCAAACTATTTTAGATAAGCTGATTGATTCGTTTGAATTGGGCAATGTTATAAAAAATGGTATACCGGTTGCTATTGTGGGTAAACCAAACGCAGGCAAATCAACCCTGCTGAATATTTTGTTGCAGGAAGAGCGCGCCATAGTATCTGAAATACCCGGCACCACCCGAGATACCATTGAAGACGAGATAACCATAGAGGGGGTGCTTTTTAGGTTTATAGATACGGCAGGCATACGTGATACTACTGATGTAATAGAGCAAATAGGAGTAAACAAAGCCTTACAGGCCATGCAAAAATCGGCCATTGTAATTTATTTATTTGATGCGCATGAGCTTAGCAAGCAGGATTTAATTTTAGAAACGCAAAAAATAAAAGAGCATATTGGCAATTCACAATTACTGATTGTTTGCAATAAAATTGATACCGAAGATTTAAACGAGTTGCAAAAAGAATATGATGAAATAGAAAATATTTTATACATATCGGCTAAAACGCATTTATATATTGATGATTTAAAAACAAAACTAGTGGCTTTGTTTGATAACCGCACGGTAAACATTACTGAAACCGTTGTAACCAATGCCCGCCATGCCGATGCGCTGCGAAAAGCAAACGCTAATTTACACAGAGTGATAGAGGGCTTAAGCAACAACCTGCAAACAGATTTATTGGCCCAGGACATACGTTACGCTTTAGAAGCCCTTGGTTCTATCACAGGGGAGGTCACAACTGATAATCTGCTTGAATCGATTTTCACCCGGTTTTGTATTGGAAAGTAACCTGTAATTACTAATAATGTACTAAATATTAAAAAACACCTAAAGCCCAATAAAAATGGGCTTTTTTGTTTAAACTTAAATTTTAATTGCTTATCGTTATTTGGCTGATATTTGTACCTTTACTGTACCTGGGCAGCCAAGGTAAAACAATAGGTACAAATAGAGAAATTATGGCGCTTAAACACACTTATTTATACTTAAAAAGATGGGTAAGCAAACAGATTATTTAAATGGATTAGAAGCAGAAGCCATCTACATTTTACGTGAAGTGGCCGGGCAATTTGAAAGGTCTGCACTTTTATTTAGCGGAGGAAAAGATAGTATTTGCTTAGTTCATTTAGCATTAAAAGCATTTCGGCCGGGTAAATTCCCTTTCCCTTTAGTACATATAGATACTGGGCATAACTTTCCTGAAGCTTTAAAATACCGGGATGATATGGTTCAATTAATAAATGAGAAATTAATTGTTCGTAAAGTTGAAGACACTATTAAGGAAAAAAAATTACAGGATGCTAAAGGTAAGTTTCCGAGTAGAAATGCATTGCAAACTTATACTTTGTTGGATATGATTGAAGAATTTGAATTTGATGTTTGTATAGGCGGCGCTCGCCGAGATGAAGAAAAAGCAAGGGCCAAAGAACGTATTTTTTCTGTGCGAGATGAATTTGGGCAGTGGAATCCAAAAATGCAACGTCCTGAGCTTTGGAATATTTATAACGGTAAAATAAATAAAGGCGAAAACGTACGCGCGTTTCCAATAAGTAATTGGACGGAGTTGGATGTGTGGAATTATATAAAAAGAGAAAATATTCAATTGCCTTCTATTTATTTTGCGCACGAACGTGAGTGCGTGGTAACTGAAAATGGGCAATTGATGGCAAATTCGGAATATCTACAGTTAGACTCTACAGATGAATTGGTTATAAAAAAAGTGAGATACCGTACTGTTGGTGATATGACTTGCACGGCAGCTATTGAAAGTGTGGCATATACAATTGATGATATTATAAATGAACTGAAAGAAGCGAAAATAAGCGAACGCGGTGCTACCAGAATGGATGATAGAATAAGCGAAGCAGCCATGGAAGACCGTAAGAAAGGAGGATATTTTTAATGGAGCTGCTAAGGTTTTTTACTGCGGGTAATGTTGATGATGGCAAAAGTACACTTATTGGGCGTTTGTTATATGATAGTAATTCAATTTCAACAGATATAATAGAAACCCTTGCCAGACAAAGTAAAACAACTGGTATTGATACTAAAATTGATTTGGCTTTACTTACAGATGGTTTACGTGCAGAGCGTGAACAAGGTATAACTATTGACGTTGCTTATAAATATTTTAGCACCAATAAGCGTAAATTTATTATAGCCGATACACCGGGACACATTCAATACACCCGTAATATGTTTACGGGCGCATCTAACGCTGATTTGGCTATTATATTGATTGATGTTAGAAATGGTATAACCAACCAAACAAAACGCCACTCTATTATTTCAGCCATTTTAGGTATACCTCATGTTTTAGTTTGTATAAATAAAATGGATTTGGTTGATTATTCAGATATAAAATATAAAGAGATAGAGTCGGTTTATTTAACTTTTGCCAAACAATTAAAATTGAAAGAAATTTCTTTTATTCCCACAAGTGCTTTAGCAGGAGATAATGTAGTTACTAAATCAGATAAAATGATTTGGTTTAAAGGCAAACCTTTGTTAGAATTTTTAGAAACAATAGAAATAACTGAATTGAAAAAAAGCGAAGCATCTCGTTTTCAGGTGCAGTATGTAATTCGCCCGCAGACAGATGATTTGCACGACTACCGAGGTTTTGCCGGTAGAGTAATAAGCGGAATTTATAAAAAAGGAGAGCGAGTAGTAGTTTTACCTTCAGGGATAGAAACAACTATTGATAAAATAGAAGTACATCAAAAAGAAGTTGAATTAGTAGAGACAAATACGCCTGTTGTATTGCATTTAAAAGATAATATAGATATCAGTCGAGGAAATAGTATTGTACCAGTAACAAATTTACCAAAAATAACTAAAGAGTTTGTAGCAATTATTTGTTGGATGGATAATGAGCCATTTATACCCGGGCAAAAAATGCTTTTGCAGCAAAATAGCTTTTGTACCAAAGCAATGGTGAAAGAGGTTATCAGTAAAATAGACATTAAGTCGTTTGATGCTTTTAAAAGCGATGTAAGTATAAAACTGAATGATATTTGTAAAGTGCTTATTAAAACAGCAGAACCGATTTGCTATGATGGTTATGCTGATAATAGAGGGAATGGAGCATTTATTTTAATAAATGAAAATACTAATAATACCATTGCCGCCGGAACGATAGAATAATGTCTTTTAAATTGTAATTATTGTTTTAATCGGAAAATGAAACATAATGCGGGGTTAATTTGATTTCAACTTACACCAATCAAATTCTTTTGGTATAATATCTCCTAAGAGATATCCCCATGGCTCGAGGCCCGGTACTCTATCTAAAACAACTTTAGTAATTGCAATAACAGGTAAAGCCAAAAACATACCCGGAATACCAATTAAAAAACCTCCGAAAACAATACCCAAAATTGCCGCTAAAGCATTAATTTTTACTTTAGAGCTTACTACTTTTGGAATTAATATATTGGCATCGATAAGGTGTGTTATTAAAAATAAAATCACAATACTAACTAATATTCCCGCGTCCGAAGAATTTCCAATAGCAACAGATAGACTTAATAGAGTTGTTGTTAATATTCCTAAATAAGGTACTAAATTTAATATACCTGCCGTAACGCCAATAAAAATAGCATAATCAACACCAATAATCATTAATCCAGTTGAAACCAAGGTGGTAACAATAGCCATTTCAAGTAAGAGCCCCACAATATAACTATGTATAACTGCTTTTATTTCAATTATAATTTCTTTTAAAATAGGATGGTGTTTGGTATGTATTATCTTAGTTAAAAAATTAATAAATAAGTTACGGTATAATATTATAAAAAAGGTATACACAGGTATTAACACTGTATCTATTAAAATAGTAGAAAAATGATCGAGAGGTTTGGCTATCATTCCATCTCCATCTTGAATTTCTTCCCTAACTTTTTCAATATAATTATTTTGTTTGCTGTACTCGATATTAAATTTACTATATATCCAATCTTGCATATGGTAGTAATGCATATTTAAATGTTTTTGCATATTGGGTATATCTTTTAAAAAACTGGAAATTTGCTGACTAATTATAAATATAATTCCCGAACCGATAAGAATAGCTAAAATTAAAGTTATAAATACAGCAATTATATGCGGGAACTTTAATTTATAGTTTAAAACAACAACAACAGGGCTCAGCAAAATAGATAATAACAAAGCGAGTAAAAGAGGAACGAGAACCGGATGAAGAAAATAAATGCCAATAATTATAATAGCTATAATTAGCATATTGGTTGCAATTTTTTTGCTGTGATCCATTGGGTTGAGAGCTAAATTCTACTACATTTATGTTAATTAACTACTTTATGTATTAGAAAAAATAGGTGTATTTTATAAGGGCGGTGAATTAGATTTTTTAAATATGTTGGGGTAAAGTTCATCTATTTTTTCCTGATAACCTGCTTGCGGTGTGTATAAATAAACTGTACTGCCCAGTTCATATACTTTAAGTACAATATCTTTGTTCTTTATAGTTTCTTCTTTTATAAATTCAAGTAAGGCTGTTTTATTAATTGCTTTTGTAGCCCGATAATAACTCATTCCCATTTTTCACTACTCTTAATTAGTTTTTTGAAATAGTAACAGTATGGTTAACTAAACAAAATTCTATTTCAGGCATAAATTTTTATGCCTGTTGGCCTGATTATACTTGCATTGTGTTTTCTATATTTAGTAAGCAAAAAAGAAAAGATCATTAAAATAATTGTGTAATATTTTCCACACAACCTGGTAAATCTCTTTTGTGTTTAAATAAATAAATGGGGGTACTGTAGTGTTTTTTTAATTTAAAACGATAAACTAAATTTTACCAAAATGTGTATTTTTGCAGCGCAAATGAATGAAGTTATAAACGAGATTGATTTACCGTATGCTCATATAAGATATGAGAGCCCCATTGTTTATTTTAGATATAAAGAAGGAATTGAGTTAGGGTTTCCTGAAATACGCAAACTTATTTCGTGTGCTGAAGAATTAAGTGGCCATAAGCCTTATGTTACTTTTG
>DATFTU010000478.1:0-4070 GCA_035261565.1 Bacteroidia bacterium | reverse complement strand
CAAAAGCAAAACCCAAACTATGTTTTTAGTAGAATTCACCAGTCGGTTAATTCGCTAATTTCTTAATTAATTTTGTATTTCGGGGTTTCTTTACTAAGCGTAAAATAATTACCTTCGCCATTATAATTATGGGCTTTTTATTTCACATAGGCAGGTATTTTTTGTTAATGAAACGCGCCTTTTCCAAGCCCGAAAAATTAAAGGTTTACATAAAGCAGTTTTTTTTTGAAGTAGATAATATTGGTGTTAGCTCATTAGGCATTATTACCATTATTAGTTTTTTTATGGGTGGTGTAATTACTATACAAGCTGCGTTTAGCTTTACCAGTCCGCTTATACCACTGTATGCCGTGGGTTTTACCACAAGAGAGTCTATGATTTTAGAATTTTCACCCACTATTATAAGTTTAATTTTGGCCGGAAAAGTGGGTGGTAACATTGCCTCAGAAATTGGCTCGATGCGTATTAGCGAACAAATAGATGCCCTGGAAATTATGGGTGTAAACTCTGCCTCGTTTTTAATACAACCCAAAGTATTAGCGGGCATATTTATAAACCCATTTTTAATTGCTATAAGCATGTTTTTAGGCATATTTGGTGGTTGGGTTATGGGAGTTGCAACAGGTGCCTGTACATCTTATGAGTACATTTTTGGCATACAAGCCTTTTTTATGCCCTGGAAATTGACTTACGCATTTGTAAAAACTGCTGTATTTGGTGGTATCATAACATCGGTGGCTGCTTACCATGGGTATTATACACAAGGCGGTGCTTTAGAGGTTGGTAAATCGAGTACAAAAGCGGTTGTTTACGGCAGCATACTTATTTTGGTGGCAAACTTTGTAATTACACAAATTTTCTTTGTTGGCTAGTGATAGAAATTAAAAACATATCTAAATCGTTTGGTAACAATAAAGTTATTGATGATGTGTCGTTTGTATTACAGCAAGGCAAAACCAATTTGGTTATTGGCGAAAGTGGCTCGGGTAAAACCACCACCTTAAAAATGATGGTGGGTTTGCATACCGTTGATAGTGGGCAAATTATTTACGATAAAGTAGTTTTTAATGAGCTTAATGAAAAGCAAAAGCAAGATTTCAGGAAAGATATTGGTATGCTTTTTCAGGGTGGAGCCTTGTTTGATAGCATGACGGTGGAAGAAAATATTGGTTTTGCGTTAAAAATGTTTACGCAGCTCTCTGATAAGGAAATTACTGACCGTGTAAATTTTTGTTTAGAGAAAGTACGCCTGCACGACAGAAATAATCTTTACCCGGCTGAGCTTAGCGGTGGCATGAAAAAACGTGCTGCCTTGGCAAGGGCTATAGTAAGCAACCCAAAGTATTTATTTTGCGATGAGCCAAACTCAGGCTTAGACCCAAAAACATCTATTATAATTGATGAATTAATACATGAGCTTACTGTTGAATTTAATATGACTACCGTGATTATTACACATGATATGAATTCGGTGATGCAAATTGGCGAAAACGTGGTGTTTTTATACCAAGGCAAAAAATGGTGGGAAGGAAATAACCAAACCATACTTGATACCAACAACAAAGAGTTACTTGATTTTGTTTATGCTGCTAATTTTTTAAAGAAAACAAATCCCAATAAAAACTTAAAATAGCTTATACTATTTAACTATTTACGGTTTTAAAAGATTGTATAATAGATGTGAAAAGCAATTTACCATCTTCATTAAATAACTCGCTATCAGCGGCACGCTCCGGGTGAGGCATCATACCAAAAACATTTTTACCCGCGTTACAAACACCTGCAATGTTTTCTAAGGCGCCATTTGGGTTAGCATCGGCAGTAGCAGCGCCATCTTCATTGCAATAGGTAAATATAATTTGCTTATTTGCTTTTAATTTAGCTAATGTTTTTTCATCTGTAAAATAACGCCCTTCGCCATGTGCAATAGGTATTTTAAGCGCCTTGTTTTTAGGAATGGTATTAGTAATTATAGTATCTGTATTTTCAGCTTTTATAAAAACATTTTTACAAATAAATTTTCTGTTATCGTTATGCAATAAAGCCCCGGGTAGTAAACCGGCCTCGCATAAAATTTGAAATCCATTACATACCCCAAATAAAAAACCACCTTTGGCCGCATGTTCGTTCACTTTTTCCATAATGGGCGAAAAACGGGCAATAGCACCTGAGCGCAGATAATCTCCATACGAAAAACCTCCGGGTAGTATAATGCCATCACAGCCCTGTAAATCGGTATCTTTATGCCAAAGCTTAACAGTTTCTTGCTTTAAGGTATTACGCAAGGTATATACCATATCTTCATCGCAATTTGACCCCGGAAAAACTACTACTCCAAATTTCATATTCTTATTCTTTAATTAATTACATCCGCTTGTTGTAACATACTTACTACAAATAAAACCAACAAGCCCCATATTAAAAGCTCAGCTAAAATACGGCTTTTTGCATTGCCTAAATACACTCCGCAAAAAACACTTAAAGGCATGGCTGATAATAAACCGCTAAAAGCCGCGCCGGTACTTACAATAAACCAGGTTGGAGCGCTAAAAATAATCATCCACAAAAAGATAACAAATGCCTTTTGGGTTTTAATTTTGTTTGAAACCGTTTTTATCAGAAAAAAAATAAGGGCAAAAGCAGCAATAGCAATTACCGGAAAATTAATTAAAAAACTACCTTTTAAATAAACAGGCAGGCCCGGTGAATGGAAAGAATCGCGTAGGTTTAAAAGAGCCTGCTGTGGATTTTTATTACATAAAAACAATAATGAAAAGTAAAAAAAATATGGCAGGCTAATACCCAGCATAGTTAATAACCATTCGCGTAAAGCAAATGTGCGTAAGGTTAATAAACATATAAAACAAAGCACCAGCAATAAAATATAAGGTGGGTAAATAACTGTTGCCACCGCTAAGCAAAAAGCCCCATTAAATATTGGAGAATAAACTCTTTCAGTTTTATAAATAGATATAAAACACCATAAAGATGTACTTAATAACAATTGAGCTACTAAAATGGGATGCAAAGGGTTTAAGCTGATAGCATAACACAAAAAAATGCCTAATAAAAATGAGGGAACGTGGTTATTTTTTTCTGCCACCTCTTGCGAGTTTATAAATAAATCGAACAGCAAAACATTAGCCAATAACAAAGTTACACCGCCAATTTTTGATAATATTCCATAATCGTTGCGCTGAAGAAAAAATGACAAAACGCTGGTATCAAAAACCGGTGCATTAGTACTATAATTTACAGCAAATATTCCGGCAATTAGGGTTAGTAAAAACAGGTAAACGTAAACTAAGTAATTGTTAATTTTTAAAATGTTTAGCAACATTAGCGGAGAAAGAAAAATACTTTTATATTTGTACAAAATTAATAAAATTTACACCATGACTTGGACAAACTTTTGGTACGGAATAGCCTCTATTTTTGAGTTTTGTTTTAAAATTCTTAAAAAATTATATCAGGCACCAAACATTGCTGTTTGGATTTTATTAGTATGCTTACTTGTATTTTGGACTTTACAATTGGCCAAACACAAAAAAGAAGCAAAACGCGACGGTACTTATATTTAATATTTGGTTATATAGCTTGTAATCAATTTTATAAAGCATTAAAAAGCCCCTTAAATAAAATTTAAGGGGCTTTTTAATTTGTTAGTTTTCTTTATTTTTTCTCAGCCGCAGCTGCGGCGTTTTTATCTTTTGGTACTATGTATACTTTTTCTAAATCTCTAAACTCCATAGAGTTTGCAGGGAAGTTGCGGATATTTTTTTGAATCAATCTGTCATTTTCATCATAAAATATTGGCATAAGTGCACCTTCGTCTAATATAAGCTGGTCGGCTTGCATATATATTTCCATACGTTTTTTCATATCAGGTTCTTTTAAAGCCGACATAAACAACGAATCGAATTTAGGGTTACGGTAACGCTGGAAGTTAATAAACGATTTTTCTGATGGGTTTGCAGGTATATGCTTGCTGTAAAACAGGGTTAAAAATGTTTCAGGGTCCGGATAATCGGCTACCCAAGCCGTACGAAAAAACTCTAATTTACCCGACT
>DATFTU010000477.1:0-5808 GCA_035261565.1 Bacteroidia bacterium | reverse complement strand
TTTTTGGATTTGGAATAACACGCCAGCCCCCCATTGGTATCAGGCTCATACTTTCGGTACCGCCTGCAATAATGCAATCAGCCATACCTGCATGTACTTTTGTACAAGCCATAGCAATGGTTTCTAAACCCGATGCGCAATAACGGTTAACGGTTACGCCCGGTACTTTATCGGTATTTAAAGCCAGTAACGAAATTAAACGCGCCACGTTTAAACCATGCTCTGCCTCAGGCATTGCATTCCCTACTATAACATCATCAATTTTATCTTTATCAATTTGCGGAAGTGAAGCCATCAGGTGTTGTATAACTTCTGCCGCTAAATCATCTGGACGATGAAAGCGAAACACACCACGGGTTGCTTTACCCACAGCACTTCTATAACCGGCTACAATATATGCGTTCATTTTAATTTTTATTTAAATGATTAATTTCTTAAAACTTTACCTCCGTTAATGATGCTTTGTAAACGCTCCAATGTTTTGCGTTCGGTGCAAAGCGATAAAAATATTTCTCTTTCTAAATCCAATAAATATTGCTCAGAAACCATAGTTGGTTGAGATAAATTTCCACCAGCTAAAACAAAACCTAATTTTTCTGAAATTAGTTGATCATGGTCGCTGATGTAATTTCCGCTGCGCATAGAGTTTGCACCTACATAAACCAAGCCTAAAATTTCGTTACCTAATACACGAATATCTTTACGTGGTGTTGGTTTTGTATAACCGGCTTCTGCCATACGTAAACATTCTGCTTTAGCTTCGCTTAATTGACGGCTGCGCGATACAACCACTTTATCGGTTCCTTTTCTTAAAATACCCATATCAAAAGCCTCATAAGCAGATGTGGCCACTTTTGCCTGACCGATGGTTAAAAATTTATCGCGGAAAGCATTTGTTTCAACATCGCCTTCGTGTAACGAATCGCTTAAACGAACGGCAAACTCTTTTGTGCCACCACCACCAGGGATTAGACCCACACCAAACTCAACCAAACCAATATAGGTTTCGGCATGTGCCACTACTTTATCAGCATGCAAGCAAATTTCGCAACCACCACCTAAGGTTAAGTTATGTGGCGCTACTACAACCGGAATAGATGAGTAACGAATGCGCATGGTTGTGTTTTGGAACAACCTTACAGCCATGTTTAACTCGTCATAATTTTGCTCGGCAGCCATCATAAAAATCATGCCCACGTTTGCCCCGGCAGAAAAGTTTGCACCTTCATTACTAATAACTAAACCTTTGTAATCTTTCTCGGCAATTTCAATAGCCTTATTAATCCCAGCTAAAACCTCACCACCAATGGTGTTCATTTTTGTGTGGAATTCTACATTTAAAATGCCATCACCTAAATCAATAATGTTAACACCACTGTTTTTCCAAACGGTTTTGCTATCGCGAATGTTATCAAGTACAATTAAATTTTCGGTACCCGGAATTGTTTTGTACGATTTTGTTGGGATATCATAATATTTTTTAACGTCGTTTTCTATTTTGTAGAATGATGTATTGCCTGCTTTTAGCATATCATAAACCCAGGCAGCAGGCTTATTATTTAACGACTCCATAGTAGTTATGAAACCTTGCACTCCTACAGCATCCCAATATTCAAAAGGGCCCAAATCCCAACCAAAGCCTGCTTTTAAAGCATCATCAATTTTGTATAATTCATCCGCAATTTCAGGAATGCGGTTTGTAACATATTGGAATAAACCGGCGAATGTAGCTCGATAGAATTCGCCGGCTTTATCCTTACCACTTACTAAAACTTTTACACGCTCTTTTAAATTATCAATTGGTTTAGTTAATTCTAAGGTTGCAAATTTTACCTTTTGAGAAGGTTTGTATTCAAGCGTTTTTAAATCCAACGCCTGTATTTCTGATTTTCCATCAGCACCTTTTACTTTTTTGTAAAAGCCTTGTCCGGTTTTATCGCCTAACCATTTGTTTTCAACCATCTTTTTAAGATAGTTTGGCAATACAAATAAATCTTTAGCCTCATCGTTCGGGCAGTTTTGCACTAAACCATTAGCTACATGTACCAAAGTGTCTAACCCAACCACATCGCCTGTACGGAAGGTTGCCGATTTTGGGCGACCTAAAACAGGGCCCGTTAATTTATCAACCTCTTCAACAGTAAGTCCCATTTTTTCTACTAAGTGCAGAAGTGCCATAATACCGAACACACCTACGCGGTTTGCTATAAAGGCCGGGGTATCTTTACATAGTACGGTAGTTTTACCAAGGTTGTTTTCGCCATACTCCATAAAGAAATCAACCACTTCTTTCTTCGTATGAGGCGTTGGAATAATTTCTAATAATTTTAAATAACGCGGAGGATTAAAAAAATGCGTTCCGCAGAAATGCGCTTTAAAATCATCGCTTCTGCCTTCCGCCATTAAATGGATTGGAATGCCCGATGTGTTTGATGTAATAAGCGTACCTGGTTTACGGAATTTCTCTACATTTTCAAAAACTTTCTTTTTAATTTCCAGGTTTTCAATCACTACTTCAATTACCCAATCGCAAGTAGAAATTTTTTGCATGTCATCATCAAAGTTACCTGTGGTGATACGCGATGCAAATTCTTTTTTGTAAATAGGCGACGGATTTGATTTTAAAGCAAACTGAAAATCGTTGTTTACAATACGGTTTCTTACTGCTTTGCTTTCTAAAGTAAGCCCTTTTGCTTTTTCAGCATCGTTAGGCTCTTTAGGCACAATATCAAGCAATAAAACTTCGCAACCAATGTTTGCAAAGTGGCAGGCAATGCGGCTTCCCATAACACCTGAACCCAATACGGCAACTTTTTGAATGATGCGTTTCATTTTTTATAATTTATTTTTTTAATAATTTATTTCGTTCTTCGGCCAATTCGGTTATTTCATCAATGGTTTTGTAGAAATCTTCTATACGTTGTTTTCCCAACTTTACTTCTGCCAAATGATTAAAATTGCGCACAATGTTTTTAGCCAGTTCTTTTTGTTCTTTTCCTTTTTTGGTAAGTGTAATTAATATTTTACGTTTATCGCTTTTATCGCTTTTGCGGACAATCAGTTTCTTCTCCTCTAAGGATAAAATAATACGAGAAAGCGAAGTGCTTTCCATACCCAGTTGCGGAGCAATATCAGATGCAAAAGAGCCTTCCTGACTATCTACATTCAACAGAAAATGCGCCATAGCTATAGTTGCATCGTGTAAAACGGCTTCGGTATTATACATGCGGCTCACAATTTGCCATGCAGTTTTTAATTTAGAGTCTATTGTTTCAGTATGCTTTTTCGACATTGCCAATACAAATATATAAAAATAGTATTATGCACGCATAATATTATTAAAATTTAACGCAAGCCGTTATTATGGTTATAAATTCTGGAGTATGCTTCCTGATTTGCCGCCATAATCATTTTTCTTTTTAAGGATAGTTTAGGGGTCATTTCCCCACGCTCAACACTCCATTCAACCGGTAAAAGCTCTATTCTTTTAATTTGCTCATGATGAGCCAACTGGTGGTTAGTCGTTTCAACTTCTTTAAAAACACGCTTAATTACCTGCTCGTTTTTAACCATTTCGGCATTGGTGGTATAGGTAATATTGTGTTTGGCACACCATTCTTTTAAAAACGGAAAAGCAGGAACAATAAAAGCAGCCGGAAATTTTTCATTCTCACCAATAACCATAGCCTGCTCAATAAAGCGGCTTTCTTTTAATTTATTTTCGATATATTGAGGTGTAATGTATTTGCCACCGGATGTTTTAAATATTTCTTTTTTGCGGTCGGTTATTTTTAAAAATTTACCATCTTCAATAATGCCAATATCACCCGTATGAAACCAGCCTTCTTCATCAATAGATTCCTTGGTTAAATCAGGATGGTTATAATAACCCAACATCACATTAGGGCCTTTTACGCAAATTTCTCCATCATCTGCAATTTTTACTTTTACATTGCTAATAATTGGACCAACTGTACCTATTTTGGTATCATTTTCATTATAGGTATTAACTGCCACCACAGGCGATGTTTCGGTTAAGCCGTAGCCCTCTAACACTTTAATTTTTGCCGCATGAAATACTCTTGCCAAGCGAGGTTGTAAAGCCGAGCCACCTGATGCAATGGCAACCACGTTACCCCCCAAAGCCTCGCGCCATTTGCTGAAAATAAGTTTGTTGGCCAGTTTTAACTGAAACTCGTACCACCAGCCATTAGCGCCATGCTGCTCGTAACGCAGACCTAAATTTAATGCCCAAAAGAAAAGCATTTTTTTAATACCGGTAAGTTTTGTACCGGTAGCAACAATTCGTTCATATACTTTTTCGAGCAGACGAGGAACGGTTACAAATATTTGCGGCTTTACTTCTTTTAAATTATCGCCAATGGTATCCATGCTTTCTGCATAGTAAATAGACATGCCCTGACTTAAATATAAGTACGATAACATGCGTTCATACACATGGTTTAAAGGCAGAAAGCTAAGCGCTCGCCATTCTTTTTGAAAAGGGCAAAGTTTTTCGGTACCAATAATATTGCTGATAAAATTATGGTGCGAAAGCATAACTCCTTTAGGGTTGCCCGTTGTACCCGATGTATAAATAATAGTGGCTAAATCGTTTGGCTTTATAGTGGCTTTAATTTCCTCTAATTTTTTTTCTTGTGGTTTGCTTTTACCTATGGCAATTAAATCTTGTATAGAGCGTGCGCCTTCCACTTTTGAGAAGGTAAAAATTTCTTTAACCGTAGAGCCTTGGCAAGCCAGTTTTACCTTATGGTACATGTCAGCATTCGACACAAAAAAGTATTGTACCTGTGCATCGGCAATTACAAATTTTAAATCGTGGTCGCTTATAGTTGGGTATAACGGCGTGTTTATAGAGGCAGTTTGCAGGCAGGCATGGTCAACAAAATTCCACTCGGGGCGGTTGTTAGATATCAGGCCTATTTTATCTCCGGCTTTTATATCTAAATCAATAAAGGCATAGCTCAAATAGTTTACAGTATCAATAAATTCTTGTGTGCTGTATTTGCGCCAACTGCCATTTTCTTTAGCAGCCAGGGCATCTTCTTTTAAAGGCATTTGCTTTAAATCGGCAAGCAAATCAAAAATTCTTGAATTTTCTGTCATAGTTAAAATGTATTATGCGTGCATAAAAATAATATATATTTGTAAAACGCAAAATAATTATAAAAATGATTTTAGGAAAAAACATTACCGACTTGTTAAAAATTGATTTCCCTATTATTATGGCCCCCATGTTTTTGGTAAGCAATGAGGCCATGCTAAAAGCCGGAATGCAAGCGGGTATTATGGCTACTTTTCCTTCATTAAACTACCGAAAAGAGGGCGAATTAGATACTTTGCTGAAAACGTTAAATAACTTCAAAAATCAAAATATTACCGGCAATTATGGCATTAATTTAATTGTACAAAAGTCGAACCCATTATACACCAAACACCTTAAAGTTTGTGTTGAAAATAAAGTACCTTTTTACATTACCTCGTTAGGCAGCCCTAAAGAAGTAATTGAACAAGCTCATTGTTACGGTGCCAAAGTTTTTTGCGATGTAACCAATATTGAGCACGCAAAAAAATGCTACGATTTAAACTGCGATGGTTTTATTGCTGTTGGGCAAGGTGCAGGTGGGCATGCCGGGCCTAACCCCTTGCAGGTTTTAGTACCTGCTTTACAAGCTGCATTTCCTGATAAACCCATTGTTGCTGCAGGCGGTATAGTTAGCGGGGCGGGTTTGTTATCGGTTCAAATTCTTGGGGCATCTGCCGTATCTATTGGTACGCGTTTTATTG
>DATFTU010000476.1:0-3979 GCA_035261565.1 Bacteroidia bacterium | reverse complement strand
AAAAACTAAACCTGCAAAACGGAGTGCGCGTTGCTAATTTACAAAACGGAAAATTATTTGCTGCCGGTGTAAAAGAAGGTTTTATAATTACATCGATAGATAAAAAACGAATAAGCACCGTTGAAGAAATTGAAGCTGCGGTTAAAAACAAACAAGGCGGTATTTTAATAGAAGGAATTTACCCGAACGGAATGCATGCCTATTATGGCTTTGGTATGTAACCTTTAATGACCCAATTTATAACAAACAAAAGAGCCTCACGAAAAATGAGGCTTTTTTGTAAATAAAAAGTACCTTCGCCATGATGAGTATTTACCAAAGAAAACAACAATGGAAATGGTGGCTTGCCGCTGTGGCCATGCTTATTGTAATGGTATCGCTTTGGTACTCACAACAAATAGTGCAAAAAATTGCCAGCGATGAAAAAGAGAAGATAAAACTTTGGGCCGGCGCTGTGCAAAAAAAAGCCAACTTGGTAAAATCGACCAACGAACTTTTTACCAATATAAAAATAGAAGAGCGCAAAAAAGTTGAGTTATACGCCGAAGCCACCAAAGAGCTTACTAAAGATGTTGCCGATTTAGGTTTTTCGTTGCGCGTTTTGCAGGATAATAACACAGTGCCTGTTATTATTACAGCCAACGATAATAAAATAATAGGCTATAGAAATTTAGATTCGACAAAAGAAAAAGACCCTTCTTATTTAGCAGCGCAATTGGCTGAAATGAAAAGCCTTTATAACCCAATTGAAATTGAATACGCGCCCGGCAAAAAAAATTATGTTTATTACAAAAACTCAAAAGTATTTTATCAGATAAAACTGGTTTTTGATAGTTTGATAAAATCATTTATATCAGAGGTTGCTATAAACAGTGCATCGGTACCGGTAATATATACCGACTCTACACAAAAAAATGTACTGGCCTTTGGTAAAATTGATTCGCAATTGGTTGCCAACCCTAAAAAACTTAATGCCACGTTACAAAGCATGCAAAAACAAGCTCCGCCTATTGAAATTAATTTAGGCGATGGGATTAAAAATTATATTTTTTATGAAGAATCTTCAACGCTCAGGCAACTGCGTTATTTCCCTTATGTACAGCTTTTAATTATTGGTTTATTTTTATTAATTGCTTATGCCCTGTTTAGCACAGCTCGTAATTCTGAACAAAACTTAATGTTTGTGGGTATGAGTAAAGAGACTGCCCATCAGTTAGGCACTCCTTTATCATCGCTTATGGCTTGGTTAGAGCATTTAAAAGAAGCAGGTGTTGACCCATCGATGATTTATGAAATGAACCGCGATGTAGACAGGTTGCAGACTATTACAGACAGGTTTTCGAAAATTGGCTCGCAACCCACCCTAACTCACGAAAATGTGACCACTGTATTAGAACACGCATTTGATTATATAAAACAACGCTCATCAAAAAACATCAATTTTGTTTTTCAGAATAACGGCAACACCTCTATTGATGCTTTATTATGCGTGCCTTTATTTGAATGGGTGATAGAAAACATTTGTAAAAATGCCATTGATGCCATGGATGGAAAGGGAAGTTTAACCGTTAGTATTCAAAACCAAAACCATAAAGTAGTAATTGATATAACCGATACCGGAAAAGGCATCGCCAAAAATAAATTAAAAGCTGTTTTTGAGCCGGGTTACACTACCAAGCAACGTGGCTGGGGTATGGGCTTATCATTATGCAAACGCATTATAGAAAATTACCACAACGGTAAAATATTTGTAAAACAATCGGAAATTGGCAAAGGCACCACATTCAGGATTATATTAAGCGTGTAACTATACTTTACAAATCATTTTAACGTGAGGCAAACCATCCTCTAAATACGGTTTGCCGATTGGCTTAAAGCCAATACTTTTATAAAACTCCTTTAAATAAACCTGTGCAGATATGGTAATTTTTTTTGCATCCAGTTTTTTTCTGGCTACTTCTATAGCAACATCCATTAAATCGTACGCATATTTTTTTCCGCGGTGCTTTTCTGCCACCACCACTCTGCCAATGGATGGGGTGCTGTATGTAACACCTTCGGGTATAACGCGCGCATACGCAACAATTTTATTTTTAACCAAGCCCAAAACATGTATACTTTTTTTATCAACCCCGTCTGCATCTACATATATACAACTTTGCTCAACCACAAAAATTTGCTCACGTAGTCTCAGTAAATCATATAACTCATCAACACTTAGTTCTTTAAATTTTTTTACTTTAAAATGCATCCTAAAAATTGAACAATAAAGTTACTGTTTGCTAAAATAATTCCCTTTAATCAGCTCGTTAAAAGGAAGGCGTTTGTTTTTATAAAACGCAATTACAAAGGCATCTTTAATGGCTATTTTTTTTGCCTGCTTACACATATCATCCGCTTGTTTTAAGGTATGAAATTCGCCTAATGTAAAACGTGTAATGCCATCAGCATAAGTTTGGCGGCGTACGGCCGGCAGTTGCAATAATTTATTAAAATTAAAATTTTCGATAAACTGATAAGCGCCTATTTGTACTTTAAACGTAACACTATCTGCGGTAAGGTTGCCATACTTGGTTAAAAATTCATCGTAAGTCATATTAAGGGTAACCGCATCTGATTTTATCTGGCTTGAATCGACCGCTGTTTTCCTTAAATACTCTGCCGTATATAAATTGATGTCAGATGTTAGCGAAGCAAAAGAATCTAAGGTTACGGTTGATATGCTTTTTACCATTCGTAAATCTTTATACTTAAACTCTAACTCAAACTCATTGCCTGATGGTATATTTAATAAATACTTACCGCTTACCGAATTTGATGTAAAAGCACCCGAAAAAAACTTTCTACCGTATTTAGATTTTATTTTTATACCCGCAGCAACCGGTTTATCATCAACATACACAATACCATTAAGCACAACTAAAGCTGTTGGTTTACCAAACATGCCTGGCTCAACCAAATAAATATCCTGAAGGCCGAAACCACCTTTTCTTTCGGTAGAATAGTAGGCCCGTTGCCCATCGGCAGATACCCAATAATATTTATCATCCTGATTGGTATTAACAGGTTTACCAATATTATACGGCGTGCCCCATTTACCATTTTTCATATCCGACCTAAAAATATCATACCCCCCCGTTGAATTATGGCCTGTTGAGCTAAAAAACATAGTTTTACCATCTGCGGTAACAAACGGGGCATCTTCATCAAATGTTGTGTTAATAATATTACCTAAATTTTTTATGTTGCCATACGCACCATCAGGCATTTGCTGGCCAAACCAAATATCTCTTCCCCCCTGCCCACCCGGGCGCTCACTCGAAAAATAAACTGTTTTTTCATCAGGAGAAAAACAAATACTTCCTTCCCAATAATTCGAGTTAATTCCTTTCATTCGTTCAGGTGCACTCCATTCGGTTCCTTTTAAATAACTCACAAAAATATCGCCACTGCCGGTGGCTACATTACGAAAAATATAGAGCTTTTGTCCATCGTGGCTAATAAACAAAGGTGCATCATTACCGGTTGTATTAAGTGCATTAACCGGCTGCGGTTCACTCCAGCCAACCGAATCTTTTTTTTGTGAAATAAAAACATCTTCAAAATAAGTGCCTTTTGGGTCGGGTTTACCAGGTAGTTTTTGTTTACCCCCCATTGATTTTGGGCCCAAATACGTAAAAACCATAAAATCTTCGTGCCCCGGTAAAAGTGGAGAATACTCCGAAGCTTCTGTATTTATCGGTGGACCAATATTAGTAATACTTGCAATAGTTCCTTTTTTTAATTCATCCAATGAGTTTTTACAAATATCTATCTGATGCTGCACCACACTTTTTAACGTATCGGGCAACGGATTTTTAAGATATATATCAAACTGTTTTATAGCATTCTCAAATTTATCGTTGTTTTCATACACTTTGCCTAAATAAAAATCGTAATCAAACAATTTGCTTTTTATAGGCTCGGCAGCTTTTATATT
>DATFTU010000475.1:0-5223 GCA_035261565.1 Bacteroidia bacterium | reverse complement strand
AGCTCTTTTTACAAAGCGGTCATCATTAATAACTAACATACCGCCTTCACCGGAAATAATGTTTTTTGTTTCGTGAAAAGAGAAAGCGGCTAAATGGCCAATACTACCAAGGGGTTTTTTCTTATAATAACTATCAATAGCCTGAGCGGCATCTTCAACAACAAAAAGATTATGTTTTTTTGCTAAGTTCATAATCTTATCCATATCGCACGCAATACCTGCATAATGAACAGGAAGGAGTACTTTTGTTTTTGGTGTTATTAATGCTTCAATAGCATCCACATCAAGGTTCGGGTTTTCTTTAGCTGAATCAACAAAAACAATCTTTGCGCCACGCAACACAAACGCATTAACCGTAGATACAAATGTGTAAGATGGAGCTATAACTTCATCGCCTTCTTTTATATCCAATAAAATGGCTGCCATTTCAAGAGCATCAGTACATGAAGTGGTTAGCAATGTTTTTTTAAATCCATATTTTTCTTCAAAAAAACGGTGGCATTTTTTTGTAAACATGCCATCGCCAGATATTTTCATGGAAATTACGGCGTCTTCAATATACTGAGTTTCTCTACCGGTTAAATGAGGTTTGTTAAATTCAATCATTTATACACTATTAATAAAACTATATAATATGTAAAGGCTTTGTAACAATTTTCATGGGGTTGCCTATTACGTTAGAATTATCAGGAACATTTTTTGTAACTACAGTACCTATACCAATTGTTACGTTATTTCCGATAGAAATATTATTAGAAATAATACTACCGGAACCAATGAATGTATAATTACCAATTACTACATTTCCTGAAACAATAACTCCGGGGGATAAATAACAACAATTTCCGACAACAGTATCATGAGAAATTACAACGCTATTATTTAATAAGGTACCGCATCCAATTTGTACGTTTTTATCAAGATTACACATGGGGTAAATAAAAGAAGCGTCGGATAATTTTGCGGAATTATTTACAAAACAACTGGGATGGATGTAATTTGGTATTTTTTTTTTAAGTGTTTTTAATTCATTTATAATTTCGCCTTTAATTTGTAAATTCCTATACCCTAAAGCAACATAAAAGCTGGCATCTTTAAATTCAGGTTTTTGATAATCGTAGAAACTATAAGCCCCATGCAAGTTATTTTGTTTAGCAATGTCATCAAAAAAAACAAAGTCGTTGTCTTCTGAATCGTTTAAAAAACCATAAAACTGCTGTCCCAACTCACCAAACCCAATAATAGATACTTTTTTTTTCATTTTTATTTTGTGGCAATAAACCCAATATATTTAAACAGGTTTCTTGATACTGGCAAAGATTTTGTCAGGTAATTATGCATTACGTTTGCATATTCAAACCGTTTATCTTTTTCTACGGGTTCTTCATTAATAAGCTGGGCCTGGCCAATAAACCAGTGGTAAATAAATTCTATGTTACTAAAGCCTGCTTCAGTTAACAAATCTCTCAACTCTTCCTCAACTAAGCCGCCCTTAATATGTTTTTGGTGTTCAGCAATTGTAAAAATTTCTTTTTTTACGCCAAATTGCTGTTCAATCTCTTCATCTTTTTTCCAAACAGCGTTTACTTCTCTTTGTATAATAGGATCATACACTTTATTTTTATCTAAATCTTTAATTGCTTTCCAAAAATAATAGTTAGGGCTTAAGTCAGCATAAAATTTACCTCCTTTTTTTAATGCTGCATACGTATTTTTAATTGTAGGCTTCATATCATAAAGATGGTCTAAAAATGTATAAGCCGTGGCAATATCAAAGTATTCTTTTGCAAGTGTTACAGTTCCGGTATCGCTATTAATTAATTCTATTTTAGCATTGCCTGATTTATCAACCTTATCCATCATTGCCTGAGTAACATCAACGCCAGTAATTTCTTTTGCATACTTTTTAAGTATATTAATCATAAACCCTGTGCCACAACCTAAATCAAGTGCTTTTTCAATTGAATGTGCAGCCACTATATTTTTTATTATTTCATTAACTCTTTGTATGCTTTCAGGCCTAAAATGTGGCTCAACTGTATTATAATCATCAGCCATTGCCGAATGAACAGCTATATTCGCATTAATTGCTTCCCGAATTTTGTCTTTCATAGGTATTTATTTATTATAGTTTATATGTTATTCTTGTCCAGCTTTATATAATCTTTTTTCTTCCGGTTGAAAAAATTCTTTTAAAGATGTAGGAAGCCTTGTATCAAACCCTATTATTCTTCTTGCTAATGGGTTTAATTGATCAGTAATTTCAGATGGAATAAATCTTACCCAATCGCAACGCTGTTTCATATAGGGTCTGCAAATATTCATAGTAAGTGAATGTCTAAATTCATTTGTATTGTTCTCTCCTGCCCTATGCCATACTCTTGCATTAAAAACTATGAGGCTCCCTTTTTTGCATAATATTCTTTCGCAGTTTTTATCAAAAATTTCTTTTGTAGGTGTCATCTTTGTATGATGCGACCCTGGTAAAACAAATGTTCCTCCATTATCTTTTGTAAAATCATCTAATGTCCAAATAACACCAACATTGGTTGGGTAGTTTGGAATTTGTCTGGGCGAATCAACATGCATTCTGCTTCCATAGTTATTTCCTTTTGGTGGTAAAGATGAAGATGTATATGCATACATAATCCAAAAATCGCACAATACGGCTGATAATATTTGATTTAACCTGGGGTCTTCTAAAGTTTTGCCAAATGCAATATTTTTACATAATAAATCGTGCATGTGGTATTTGTCTAAGAGGCTTCTTTCGGAATTATCAAAAGGCACGTACTCATCAATCGCTTTTTGCAATTGTTCTCTTAAATAATTAGAGTAGTTTTCATCAAAAAAATTTTCGAGTAGAGTATACCCTTTAGTTTCCATGCTAAAAACATGCTCGTTTATAATATCATTTGAATAAAGTTTAAATTTTGAAAAATCCATTCTATTAAAAATTATATTTTTCGTTAATTATGTATAAAGGCCTATTTTGTACTTCTTTTAAAATCCGTCCTATATATAAGGAAGCAAAACCAATTACCATAATTTGTATACCTCCTAAAAATGTGATTAATGAAACAGTAGATGTATAACCCGCCTGATAATCAATATAAAATACTTTAGATACCATTAAAAATATAGTCATTAAAAACCCAAGTACTGCTATTAAACTACCCAACCCTACAATTAATCGCAATGGGTAATCAGAGAATGAAATAATGGAATCAATAGCCATTAATAAGCGTTTTTTAAAATTATATGACGATTTGCCAATCTCTCTTTCTTTATGCGTTATTGGTAAATACCCATGTTTAAAACCTATCCATGTTTCTAGCCCAGGTATATATCTTGATTTTTCCGTTAATGTATTATACGTATCAACAAACTTGCGGTTCATAATCCGTAAAGTTGTAACATTAAGGGGCATATTACTTTTAGTAAGAAAGTTGAGTATAAAAGCAAATGATTTGGATGTAATTCGGTTTATTAAACTTGTTTTCCGTTGTTCTGCCAAGCCATATACTATATCGAATTTTTTTTCATTGATGAACGTCAATAGCTTTGGTATTTCAGAAGGGGGCTCTTGCATGTCAACATTTAACATTCCAACAAATTGCCCTGAAGCATTTTTATAGCCACAACTTAAAGCTATATGTTGGCCAAAATTTCTACTCAAATCAATAACCTTAACAAATTTTGTTTCGCTTGATAATTTAATTAAATAATTAATGGAATCATTTGGGCTACCATCATTTACAAATATCAGCTCTACTGTATCCTCAATACTATCTTTATGTATATATGCTTTAAAAACCTTTTCAAATTCAATAACAAATGCTTCGGCTAAATAGCCATCATTATATATCGGCACAATAAAAGAGTATAGCATTTTAATTTTACAGGTAAATATCGTTCTTTTTTAAGACTATTTCAGAATTAAATAAGCTATTAAACCACATATTTCATATAATGTTTAGCATCACTTCCGGCATTAAAAATTAAGTCAAGTATAGTAACTCCGTGCGAAAATGGTTCATAAACCTGTTTATATTCTTTATACCCCGTGTAATCCATCCACTCAACTTCTATTGCTTCTTGTTTAAATAAATCAGTTTGTAAATAGTTTTTTGCTGCAGGCCCTGTTATATAAATATCGGCATTTAATTTTTTGCAAGCTTCTAACAGCCTTATATTTCTATTACCTTGTAAATTTAATTCGTTAGAATTAATTATTTGTGTTTTAATACCCAATAATTCGCATATACCCTTAATAAACAATACATTTACTTCTGAAATAAAATTACTTTGACATTCGTATAGGTTAAAAACTCTTTCTTTATATTCATTAAAAAATTGGGCTCTTGAATAATTTCCTTGTAAGGAAGATATATGTTTTCGCTGCCAATTATTTGCCGAAATTTTAGATTCAAATATTTTTTGATTTAAACTTTCTTGTCTTACCGGGATGGTTAACCATTGAGGTCCATTTGGGGTTTGTATTAAATTTCTGTTCCTCCAATCATTTTTTGTATACTGTACTTCATCATAAATAACAAAAACATCTACTTTTGCAATTAAATCAAAATATCCTTTCCACGGTATATAATTAGACTGAAGTATAGCAATTTTTCGCTTGTTCATTATTAAAATTATTATTTACCTATAACTAGTAAATATTTACTTTTTTCATCCGAAAATATTGTTGCAATTGATGTATCTATATTTAATACATTTTTAGAGCATATTAAATAATCAATTTTCTTATCTTTTAAATATTCATTTACGTTACATTCCTTAGTATAAAGAGGGAAAGCTTCCATCCATTTTTCTACTTTCTCAAACTCGGCACCGTTTTCAGTATTTTTATCGCTCAACAAAGTATCTTTACAGGTTAAACTTGGTAAATTACAATTATCGGTTATATACGAAATAAAGCTTCCGTTTTGTATAGTTATGCAGCTTCGTGATTTTGGTCCAAAATCGGCTAAATCGGCTTTACTTAATACAAATCCTCCTCTTGCCGTTGTATTATTTTTAAAATATAGGCTTGCATTTTTTATCCAATTACTACTTATATTATTTTGCAACAAATTTTTATTCTCTAAACTGATAGACGAAAGTGAATTAAAATCAAAAGATGAATATGATGCATATATACTTGTAAAAAAAACAATTACGGTTATACTACATTTTATAAATTTATTTTGTAAATGATTGACA
>DATFTU010000474.1:0-2706 GCA_035261565.1 Bacteroidia bacterium | reverse complement strand
TACAATGGGAGAAAAGAATTTGGAGAAGCATTGATATGCGCGAAAAAATAAATCAGCCGCTTTACTACCCAACTGAGTTTGTAACAAGTCGTATTTCGTTTTTACAAGTAATTACAAAATACATTTTTACAGACGAGATTATTGCGTTTAGCGATGATGAGTTTTTAATTCCGCTTAGGCCAAACGACATTAAAACTAAATTACGTAAACAAGGCGACTCTACTGACCAAGTATCGTTTGATGAAGCAGGTAATGAGGTTAGAACAAAAATTCTTCCTCCGGCTGATTCTACTTGGATGTATATTGGTTTTAGACAATTAAAACTTAAAGAAGATTGGTTTTTTGATAAACAAAAATCGGTTTTAGAATGTAGAATACTTGGAATGGGAATTTATACCTTTGACGAAGAGAAACAGCTTGAGATTCCTCAGTTTTGGGTTTATTTTCCTGCCTGTCGTCCGTACCTTGCAAAGCATGAAGTGTATAACACTAAAAACGATGCAGAAAGAAGAACTTACGATGATATCTTTTGGAAGCGTTTATTTAATAGTTATATAGAAAAAGAATCGAACGTATATGACAGACGAATTGACTCGTATACCAAAGGTATAGATGCTTTACTTGAGTCAGATAGGATTAAAAATGATATTTTCCTTTATGAACATGATATGTGGCATTTTTAAAACACAGATGTTTTATTTTAAACCCGCCCAAAAGGCGGGTTTTTTATTTATAGCAATTAAATTTTTGTTTTTACGTTAAATAGTATCTTTGTTAACACTAAGAGAGCGTGCAAAATAACTATAAAATATTATTTTTTATTTTTTGCACACTGCTTTTATTTACTGAAAATATACGAGCCCAAAAAGTGGGTATTGTACTTAGTGGTGGTGGTGCCGGAGGGGCTTGTCACGTTGGCGTTTTAAAAGCCCTAGAAGAAAATAATATACCTATTGACTACATAACCGGAACATCTATTGGTGCATTAATTGGTGGTTATTATGCAGCCGGTTACAGTATAGAAGAAATTGAAAAAATAGTTACTTCTGAAAAGTTTGCGGAGCTTACAAGAGGATATATTGATAAAAAATATCAATATTATTTTTTCAGAAAAGAAGATGATGCCTCATGGATTACCTTAAAAGTATCTTTCGATTCATCATTAGTTACCAATATACCAACTAATGTAATTAACTCGGTGCCTATAGATTTTGAAATGGTTAACTATTTTTCGAACGCTGCCGCCGCTGCAAATTATAATTTTGACAGCTTATTTGTACCCTTTAGGTGTATAGCATCTGATATTGAGAATAAAAAATCGATTGTGTTTAAAGATGGGAAGCTAAATCAGGCCATTAGGGCTTCTATGACATACCCTATGTACCTAAAACCTATTAGAGTAAACGAAAAAATTTTATTTGATGGAGGGCTTTATAATAATTTTCCGGCTGATGTAATGAATACTGATTTTAATCCTGACTATATTATTGGCTCGGTGGTTACCAGCGCTAACCCCAAAGTTGATGAGGAAAACCTATATGCCCAATTACGTAGTATGCTCATTAATAACCCCGATTTTAGCTTACAAAATAAAGCTGGGATAATAATTAAATCGTGGAGTGATGTAGGAACATTTAATTTTAATACTTGCAAAAAACTTATTGATAGTGGTTATGTAGCTACAGTAAGGCAAATAGATTCTATCCGTAAAAACATTACTACATTAATTACTAAAGCACAAGTAGAAGAAAAAAGGAGAAAGTTTAAACAAAAGTTTACGCAAGAAACCGTTATTGAAGAAATTGAGATAGAAGGGTTAAATAAAAAACAACAGTTTTATGTAAAACATGTGCTACAAAATAATCCTAAAAAGCAATATACATTAGAAAGCATAAAAAAAACATATTTCAGACTTGCAGAAGACCCTAAGATACAATCTGTTTTTCCTACTTTGATATTTAACCCACAAACCGGAAAATACAAGCTAAACTTACGAATAAGGCGGCAAAAAGATTTGTTTATACAATTTGGCGGTAATATATCTACACGCCCAATTAGTACAGGATTTGTATCAGCACAGTATAATTACTTTTCTAAAATGGCTATGTCAATTTATGCCAACGGTTATTTTGGGCGGCTTAATACATCGGGTTTAGCTAAAATAAGGTTTGATTTCCCATCTAAATTACCTATATATATAGAGCCCTTAGTTTGTTTTTCGAGATGGGATTATTATAGAAGCAGTACTTTGTTTTACAATTTTCAGCAACCTGCTTATTTAACCCAAAATGATAAATACGGAGAATTAAACTTTGGCGTACCTATTGGCAACAAATCAAGAGCTATTATTGGCGGAGGTGTTGCTGAACTGAATAATATCTATTATCAAACCAGCTCGTTTGGAACAAAAGATACTGCTGATCAAACCAGATTTCAATTTCTTTATGGAAACATTGAATATGAATATAATACATTGAACCGAAAATTATACGCATCAGAAGGAGCTTATCTTGATTTTAAAACAAGATATGTGAATGGCGAAGAAAGCCTTATACCGGGTACAACTGATAATCAAACAAAACAAATAAAACAGCTTGATGTTCCGCACGAATGGGTTGTGGTTAAATTAAAATTTGATGGTTATTTAAAGCCCTTTAAGTTTTTTAAAGTTGGTATTTTAGCCGAGGGAGTTTATTCTACACAAAA
>DATFTU010000473.1:0-3617 GCA_035261565.1 Bacteroidia bacterium | reverse complement strand
ATATCAGTTTCTTGCAACTCAACTAATACATCTTTTGCAATCATCTCGATAGTTATTTGTTTTCTAAATAGCCATATACAAATCCGTCTTGCATCATTACGGCTTAGAGGTGTAGTAATTTTCTTTAAATCTTCCTGTGCTTTCGGTGCAGCTAAAGCAAAACTCTTTTCACTTTGCTTTTGTAACCTAGTAATCTGCGCCCTTACTTCTTCTATGGTAGCAGGTTTTTGCTTGGCTATCTGCTCCCTTTGTAATGCGGCTAATTCCCGAAAAGTTGTGTTAGGTTTCATTTTATTTTTCTTAGTATTTGTCATACTAACTTTATTTAATCTAAATGCACAGCTATTCTACCTTTAATCATTGCCTTGTAAAACTTTTCGTAGTCATGGTAATGAAAGCAAATAACATCGCTCGGTTCTTCATCAGGCATTGGGCAGGTAAACCGAGTATCTTCTTGTTTTCTCCATGCTTTTTGCTGCTCTATCGGTAAAGAAGTAAATACCACATACCTTAAACCGAGTTTAGTCTTTTTAGCCCTAACTTTTTTAAAGCCGTTAACCTTCTTTGTTTTTTTGTTTTCATTAAAATTCTACTCCGTTTATTCCATTTTTTATTTCATTTAGTTTTCTTTTCATATCCGCTTCCTGCTCATTTTTTCGTCTTTCAGACAATAAAATGCTTTCCTCTAATGTCTTAAATGGATTACTGTTTCTGCCGAGAGGGTACGCTTTTGCTACACCGCAATAGTAAGCGTAACTACGTTCATACTCATTCATTAATTCCGAAACTCTGTCATAATCAGAATCGGTTAAGTTATTCCCTAAGCCGTCTAATTCTTCTTGTGAATTTACAACCTGCTTCGCGTATTTAAGTAATGACTTTTCAGAATAGGTGCTATCATCCGTATTGTAATGCCTATGGATATATCCGTGCTTCTCTAAAAGTTCCTCGTAGTTCATTTTATTATTTGATTAAAACACTGAGTAAAACAAATCTTTAATATCACAAACAACTTCTTTTATCTCGGTTTCCTGTATTTCAATTTTTTCACCTAAAGGATAACTGTTTTCAAAATGATTGTAAGTAAACTTATCAAAGCCCTTTATCGTTTGAACTTGGTAACTACCGTTATTGTTATTCGATACAAAGTACCCAAACGCCTCTTTGCCGTTTTGTAGCTTAATATGGTAGCAGATATTAAACTGTATTCCAATAACTACACCTAATAACCTGTGTTTATTACGAAGGGTATATGTTTTAGTATATACTTTACTTATATAGTAAATACCCTGCGGAGTAACCACACCACGTTTTACATAATCTCTATTGAAAACAAACACAGGTATTCCCTTTATGAGTCCTACTGTATTATTCATGTGCTAGTTTTTTAAATACATCTCCATATTGCTCAATAATTTCTTTAGCCATTTTTACTGCCTTCTCTTTTTTACTCATTCGTTTTACAAAACGATGCTTTTTGTCGGCATCCCTGCCTATACCCAATACTATCTTGTTATCTTTTACTATTTGAGCTAAGTAAAAATCTTCGTGGAAATAATACTTGTAGTTGTTTTCTGCTTTATAGCCAACCTCAAATAAAACACAGTTGACTGCGAACTCAAATAAAACATAATCCTTTGCTATACCCCACTTTACATACTTTGTACATCCAATTTTTTTATAGGTTTCTATTTCTAATGCCGTCCAAAATGTTTTCAGGATTAACTTACTTTTAGCTTTTCTATAATAAGTTTCTTCATCGGTCATTAACATGTACTTAACGTCTTTACTTAGTTTAAGTAACTTTTTTACAAGTTGTTGTTTTGAAACCCTGTTTACAAAAAACATTTGGAGGTCGGTAGGTGTTTTGCAGTTTAAAAACATTTCATTCCGCAGCATTCCATCCTGCTTTTTCAGAAATTCTTTAATATTTTCATCTGAAAACTCTACTTGAAACAAATAAACCAAATCATCAAACGAGTAATCGCCCAGATATTTGCTAAAACCCAATTCACTCATAGCTTACTAAGTAAAAAAAATGACAATAAATACTTGACCGACAGCTAAATTACTGCCTTTGAAAGTGAAGTAAACTATATTTAATTGATGTGAACTAATAATTCACTAATTATACGTATATTTGAGTACCAAAAATACACACCATGTATATTCACATCGGAGAAATAATTAAGGAAGCCGTAAAGGAAAAGAAAATGGATGTTACCGAGTTTGCCAAAAAAATTAACTACACCCGTAGGAACGTATATAAAATATTCAACAAACCGAGCATTGAAACGGATGTGCTTGTCAAAATAAGCGAAGTACTTGGTGAAAACCTGTTTATCCGATTCCTAACTAACAAAGAAATAGCTGCATACGGGCACACTAAGCTAAAGCAGGTTGAGTTATGGCACGCTTTAGAGGAGTGGCAGGCTGCTTTATCGGTTGCCACAGAAGATAAAAGGAAGGAAGAACTTAAAATTCAAAAAAGAAGAGAGCTTAAAGCAAGAAATAAGTTAAAGAGGAAGGTTTAATAACTTTTTTAAATTCGAGTTACTTTATTTGGTTTTAAAATTATCTTCATTACAGTAGAGGTGGTATAACCCGCAACATATTGAACATAAACATCAAAAACAATTTTGTCTAAATATTATTTATCAACAGGATAAAACGTTGAAAAAATTACATATGTAAGATTTTTTAATTTTTTGTAAAAAAGATTTTTATAGAAACAGAGTGAATCATCTAATAGAATTGAATTACAACTTATTTTATTAAAAGTTTACATTTTTCTAAAAAATAAAATCTTACATCCTATTTCATAAATAAATTGTTAAGAAAATTATTAAACCATTAAACTTCCTAACAGCTCTAAGCTTAAGCTTATATTTCTTTTAGGTTTGCGCTTCTTAAAAAAAGTTAAGTAAATTATTTTATATTTTAAAAACAAGCCGTATGAAAAAGCTCCTGACCCTTGCAGCCGTTCTTTTAATCACAAATTTTGGCATAGCCCAAACAACTTATACACTTAGTTATTTAGCAGTAGCAGGTGGCGGTGGTGGTGGTGGTGAACTGACTGGTGAAGGCGGCGGCGGTGGCGGCGGTGGTGGTGTTTTAACCGGAACGACATCTATTTCATTAGGTACTTATACTATAACAGTTGGTGCCGGTGGTGCTGGATATATAAATGATAACGGCGCTGTTGGTGGAAATACCTATATAAATGGTACCGGTGTTTCTGTTGAGTGCTATGGCGGCGGTGGCGGTGGCGCAAATGCTCATAATGGCCTTGCAGGGGGGTCTGGAGGTGGTGCTGGTACTGAAAATGGAGCGTTATCCGGTGGTGCAGGTACATCCGGTCAGGGAAATGCCGGAGGTTCACAATTGGCAGGACAATTAAATGTTGCAGGTGCCGGAGGTGGTGGCGCAGGCGCAGCAGGAGGGCTAACAAGTATAAGCTCCGGCGTTTATTATGGTAATGGTGGCGCAGGCGGCGCAGGTATATCTTCTTCTATATCCGGTTCATTAGTTTATTATGGCGGTGGTGGAGGCGGTGGTGCTTACACATACTCAACTTACGCCGGGGTTGGTGGCGCAGGTGGCATTGGCGGCGGTGG
>DATFTU010000472.1:0-3831 GCA_035261565.1 Bacteroidia bacterium | reverse complement strand
TTAAAACCATTGTCTGATGATTGCCAGCCCGGCTCGGTGGCGCCCTGGGCATTGTTTACAACGGTTTGTGCTTTTTTCCACATATCGGTACCGCCCAATAACGAAAAACTATCATAATCTATAGCCAGTATTACGTATGCGTAATAACCCAAAACCGAAGTAAGGTTTGTACTAAAGCCCTGCAAGTTAAAATCCATAGGTTGCCCTTCGGTATAATTAAACGTAAACGATTTATCCATATAATCAAATACAGTGCTATTATAACCCGCTTTATATACCGGGCGACGAGAGGATATGGAAATAGTGCCCTGGTATGACCCGCCTCCGTTATCGGTTGTTACGTTTATAATAATCTGGCAATCTATACGCTCGTTTTGTTCAAACTTATCGTTTGTAAAACGGTAGTTATTCATAAAATCACGCACCTGGGTTTGCATGGTTGTACCAAAAATACGGGCATTATCGGCGCCCTGCAGTTGGGTGGTTATACTTACCTGGCAATTTAACTCTTGCGCTTTGCTTGTATTAATAAAAAGCGATAAGCACAACACTAACAGATATGATGAAAAACGTTTCAAGCCTATTTCTTTAAATAATTAAGGGTAAAGTTAAGGATATCTTTAGCAACCTCTTCTTTGCTTTTTAAACCATATTCAAACACCTTGCCATGGTTATCAATTATGTTTACTTTATTGGTATCGGTGGCAAAACCGGCACCTTTATCTTGTAACGAATTAGCTACAATAAAATTTAAGTTTTTTGCTTTTATTTTTTTTGTTGCGTATTCAATTACGTTTTCAGTTTCAAGGGCAAAACCTACTAAACATTGTTGCTTTTTTTGTTTGCCCAGTTCGGCTAAAATATCAACTGTTTTGGTAAGGTTTATTTGAAAGGTATCTTCTTTCTTTTTTATTTTTTGAGCGCTGTAATCGGCCGCTTTGTAATCGGCTACAGCCGCTGACATTATGGCAATATCGGAGTTTTTAAACAGTTCAATGCAATGCTCGTACATTTCGTTTGCCGATTCAACCCGAATACATTTTACATTACTGTTTGGCAATAAATGTGTGGGGCCTAAAACCAGCGTAACCTCAGCGCCCTGGTTTGCAAAAGCGTTTGCCAGGGCAATACCCATTTTGCCGGTTGAACGGTTACCAATAAAACGTACGGGGTCTATTTCTTCATACGTTGGGCCGGCACTTAGCAAAACTTTTTTGCCTTTAAAAGCACCCGGAACATCAAATTGTTTTTCTATAAAGGCAACAATATTTTCAGGCTCGGCCATTCGGCCTTCGCCATGCAGGCCACTGGCAAGTTCGCCTGTTTCGGGCGGAATAATAATATTACCGTACGAAACTATTTTTTCGATATTATTTTTTGCAGTTGGATGATGATACATATCCACATCCATGGCAGGTGCAACATATACTTTACAGCGGGCCGATAAGTAAGTTGCCAGCAGCAAATTATCGCACAGGCCGGTTGCCATTTTTGCCAGCGTGTTGGCGGTGCAGGGGGCAATTACAAAAGCATCGGCCCACAGGGCTAAATGCACATGGTTGTTCCAGTTTTTTTCGGCATCAAAAAAATCAACTTCAACTTTATTTTTTGATAGTACCGAAAGCGTATGCGGGCTAACAAAAGTTTGCGCATCAGGTGTCATAATAACTTTAACCTCGGCACCTTTTTTTACAAACAAACGCACCAGGTTAGCTGCTTTGTAGGCAGCAATGCCGGCTGTAACACCTAATACTATTTTTTTTCCGTTTAGCATAAAAAACAAAAGGCAGTGTGCTTTTGCCAACTGCCTTTAGTAACGTTAATTTTATTTTTTATTGTGCTTTTTCTTCAGCTGGTTTACGATAATGTATTTTCTCATCTAAAAACTCCTGAATGGCAATTAAGGTTGGTTTAGGCAGTTTTTCGTAAAATTTAGAAACCTCAATTTGCTCGCGGTTTTCAAAAATCTCTTCTAAATTATCTGAATGAGAGCTGAAATCATCTAATTTTTCGTGCAGCTCTTCGCGCATTTGTAAAGCTATTTGGTTGGCACGGCGGCTAATAATAGTAACGGCCTCGTAAATGTTGCCTGTTTTTTCGTCGAACTGACGAATATCGCGTGTAACGGTAGTTGGGTCTGCTTTTACGTTTTTAAAATCCATTTTATTTTAATTTTTGTTGATCAGTTTTTAATCGTTCACAATCCTTATAGATACTTTCAGCTTCGGCTAAAAAATGACTATTGGGGTGCAAATCTACGAATTTTAAATAATTTTCCATAGCTTTTTCTATTCTATCTGCTTTTTTCGACTCCACACTGTTTTTTGCCAGTAAATAGTACGATTTTATAATCATAAACAGCATTTCGTCGTTATGGGGCGATTCGGGAAAATCTTTTATAAAATTTTCGCAGGCGGGGGCGGCGGCTTTCCAGTCGTCCCTAAAAAAATAGCCTTTGGTAATTTCGTACGATTTTTTTTCGAGCTTAAAACGCAGCTTATCCATCAGTATATTACAGGTATCAACCTGCTTGCTTTCGGGGTATTCGTTTAAAAAATTCTGAATTTCCTGTATGGCGTTTTTGGTATCGCTTTGGTCTAAACTGTATTTTGGGGAGCTAAGGTAATAGCAATAAGCATTCATAAAAGCGCACTCTTCGGCATGCTGGCTATTGGGGAACGTGCGGGCAAAGGTACGGAAATGGAAGCCTGCCAGGGCATAATCGGTTAAATAATAGTGGCAATAGGTGTAGTAATAATAAACCTGTTCGGCACGGTCGGTACCCTTAAAAACGGGTATAAGCTCCTCAAATAAAGTTTGTGCCGATGTGTAATTTGCTTTGTTATAATATTCGATAGCTTTTGTATATTTAAGCTCATAATCCGAGCTTTTTAAAATTTTATTGAAATCGCCGCAGGCAAAAAAAACAAAGGCAACAAATAATGTTAAAATATATTTTAAATACTTGCCTTTCATTTATAAGTTTGCAAAGGTACTAAAATGAAGGACATAACTATACATCTGTTAAAAGGCTTTTGTGGCTTGTTTTTTGGCGATAGCCCGCAAAGGGCGGTTGCCATTTTTGGCGAACCTAACGAAAAGGAAGAGCTTATAGATGAACTGTTTAACGAAAAACGCATAGTATACCATTATTGGGATAACGGTTTTTCGTTGTTTTTTAAGAATGATGAAAACAAAAGCCTGCACTGTGTAGAGGTTGATAATAAAGATGCTGTTTTGCTGGGCGAGAAAATTTTTTTACTGAAAGAGGAAGAAATTAAGGCCTTGTTTGCTAAAAACGCTTTTCCTTTAAGCGAAACCGAACAGCATGCCTGGGGCGAAAAACGCCTGAGTTTTGATGAGGCTTTTGCCGATTTGTATTTTGAAAAAGGCAAACTAATATCAATTAACTTTTGCGCACCCGATTACTTTGGTGATATAAGCAACCTTAATTTGAATTAGATAGTATTTGGCAGCCCGGCAACAGAATTTTTAAAATCTCTATTTCATCTTTGCTGATGGGGTTATCCCTTAAATCGAGCTTGGTAAGGTTTTTTAGCTGACAAATGGTATCGGGTATTTTGGTTATGTTGTTTTTTTTAAGCGACAGGGCATACAGGTTTTTGCACTTATAAATATCGCGCGGAATGGAGCTTAGCTTATTAAAATCCAGCACCAAAACTTCTAAATTGCTGAGTTTATCCATATTTTCAGGTATGGCTTGTATGCCGCAATTAACAATTACCAATAGTTTTAGGGGTGTAATAGAAAACAAGGGCTTGGGCAGGCTATCTAAAATGGCGCTTTCAATTACCAGGTCGTTTAGGGCTT